>CAYLYL010000012.1:0-15223 GCA_964388095.1 uncultured Candidatus Saccharibacteria bacterium
ACTTATGACTTTTAGAGTAGTACAGATTGAATAATTTAACCGTTATATTTCTTTCCTGGTGTCGCTTTAAATTAGTTTTACGCCCAAGGTAAATCTGGAGCATAATAACTAACAACTACTTGAAATGCCAATAACTATGCGACAATCGCGGACTTTCACACGGACTATCGCGGACAAATTTTAAAATTATAGGGTGGGAAATTAATTTAAACAGGCCCTAGTTTTTATAAAGGGATTATGGGCTTTTTATTTTGTATCGTTGCTACATAAAGAAGATGCGGCAAATTTAAACCTAATTTGGCCACAAGAACGAATTTTTGGCCGATAAGTAGGTAATTTCTAAAAAAGTCATAACTCAGGAAAGAAAACACAAAGCACAACCGACAAGTTACAAATAAAGCACAAAGCACAAAGCACAAGATACAAGTAACAAATAAAATACAAATTCAAAACACAAGGAAAACACAAAAAGTAATAAATAAAAAAGTAATGTGATGCGAGATCAATAAATTAATTTTCCGTGGTATGAGATCCGAGCAAAGCAGCCAGTTCCAGCCATTGTTTTAAACTCAATTCCTCAGGACGGCTTTTTTTACCGACAGCGATATGAACTAAGGCCTCATCGACCAAATGGCTGTCAAGCGACAGGTTCTTTATCAAATTACTTCGGAGATATTTACGTCGATGAACCAGCCCTGCCTTTAATAAGCGGAAAAAGAGTTCTTCCGAAACCGAGTATTCTGAGAAATTGGTACGGTTGATATCGGTTACCGCCAAAATAGCGGAGTCCACCTTGGGCGGCGGAGAGAAACAACCGGCCGGAACTTTTTTGATCAGCCGCGGAGTACCGTAAACCCGGACACTTAAACTAAGCAAGGAGTTCTCCGGTCCGACTATGCGCTCGGCCACCTCTTTCTGGATCAACAACACCATGGACTGCGGCTGGTTGCCGGCGGTCAACAAAGAGCGTATTAATCGGCCGGTCAAATAATACGGAATATTGGCAATAACCCGGTAGCGAGAATGGTTTTCGTTGCCTACCTCCTGCAAGCCGTGATCCGCTACCATTAATTCTTTCAAGGGCGGTTTATCGGGCGATAAGCTGCGAATATCTTCCGACAACAGGCATAACCGGCTATCAAGTTGGTCGGCAAAACGGTCGGCTAAAAATTCATATAATTGTTGATCTTTTTCTACTGCTACCACCCGAGCCGCCCGGTTCAGCAGTTCCTCGGTGAGAATTCCCTTTCCCGGCCCGATCTCCAGAACCGTATCTTCTTTCTCTAAGGGGGTGGCCGTGAGCAGATGCTCGATTACCGATCGGGATTGGAGAAAATGCTGGCCTAAGCGAGGGGTAGACATAAATATAGCGGTACTCTTTTAGAAGATCTCACCAACGAACCTGGTTATAGTAATTCAACCCGATAGAGCGGCTCTGGATTGCCGGTATCTCCTTCAACGGTCTCCGGATCCATTTCCTGTAGGAATTTTGACGCCCTTTTATATTCCCGGTTGCCGAAAATGGTTCGACACTGGGCATAAGAAAGTGTAAGTTCCTTTTTGGCCCGGGTCATAGCTACATAAAAAAGACGCCTTTCTTCCTCTTGCTTGTTGAGGTCAGACAGGGGGTCGGTGTGCGGGAACAACCCTTCTTCCAGTCCCGATACAAATACATGATCAAACTCCAAACCTTTAGCGGCGTGAACGGTCAAAAGACGAACCCCGGGTTGCTTATTATCCAGCTCATCCTGTTGGGAAAAGAGAGCTACATGGTCCAAAAAGGCCTCTAATCCGTTATCTTGTTCGTCGTAACGACCGGCCAGGGTCACCAGTTCGTGTATGTTCTCTATCCGTTCCTCTTCTTTGTTTTTACGGTAGTGATCCTCCAGGCCGGACTCCTTGATTATGGTAGAGATAACCTCGGAAGGAGGGTGGTCGGCGGCGGCTTGTTTGATCTTATCTAATACCCGGAGGAACTCGGAGTATCCTCTTTGAGCCGGTGCGGTTAGTTTTTCGCTCTGATCTTCCAAAATTCTCAGCACCGAGGTTTTACCCAAACCGCGCGGCGGTTGATTGATAACCCGTTTTAATTCAGCCGAACCCCCCGATCCCTCGCTTAGCTGAAGATAAGCCAGCACCTCTTTTACCTCTTTGCGCTCGAAAAATTTAGTACCGGTTACCAGATAAGGTATTTGTCGGCCCAAGAACACCTCTTCCAAGATCCGGGACTGAAAATTAGTGCGGTAAAGGATAGCTATTTCCGTAACCGGAACTCCCCGATTGATCAGTTGTTGCACCTGTTCCGCCAAATACTCGGCTTCTTCCTGTTCATCCATACAAGAGATGAGGTGCGGTTTGCGTCCGCTCGAGTTGCGGGTGAAAAGCTCTTTTTCCATCCGTTGAGTGTTTTTCCTTATCAAACTGTTAGCGGCCTGCAAAATGGCGCCGGTGGAGCGATAGTTTTCCTCCAAGAATACCACTCTGGCATTTGGATAATCGGTCTCGAAGCGCAGGATGTTGCCTATCTGAGCTCCTCTCCAGGTATAGATGGTCTGATCGGGGTCTCCCACGGCGCAGAGATTGTGATGGGCGGCCGAGATCAAACCGGCCAGCCGATACTGGACGTTATTGGTGTCTTGGTATTCATCAATATGCACCCATTTCCAACGGTTTTGGTATTGGGCTAAAATTTCGGGATTGCTTTCCAAAAAAAGCAAAGGTTTCAAGAGGAGATCATCAAAATCGAAAGCCCGCTCTTCTTCCAGTATCTTTTCGTACTCCGACCAAACTGTCGGTAAAATACTTTGAAACGGGTCGCCGCTTGAACCCGGGGGTATTTGTTCCGGGGTTATCCCGTCCCCTTTTTGTCGGGAGATCAGGTTTTGCAGTTTACCCGGGTCCCAGCTTTTAGGGTCCTGACCGGCTCGTTGAAGGGCTTGTTTAACTGCTTTTTGAGAGTCCTGGCGGTCCATTATGGAGAACCTTCTCGGCCTTTGGAAGGCGGAGTGGTTCTCTCGTATTACTTGCAGGCCCAGGATATGAAAGGTCCCCACAAAAGGTGAGTTCTCCGGATCGGTCACGGGAAATCGGCTTGCCGGCTCTTGATCCAACAACTGCTTAACCCGTTGTTTCATCTCCTGAGCCGCTTTGTTGGTGAAGGTGATGGCCAGGATCTGCTGCGGAGGGGCGCCGGAGTGAACCAAATGGGCTATCCGAGCGGTTAAAGTTTTGGTTTTGCCGGTACCGGCGCCGGCCAAAACCAAAAGCGGACCCTCTTTACTTTGTACGGCTTCCAGCTGGGAACGATTAAGACCGGCAAATAGGTCCTGGTTGGTCATAAAAACGATGATACCATAACGCTCAAAAGAGTTGAAATTCCGGAACTATCTTTTTAGATCCTGAGTTTCTTATTAACAAAATTTGATCATCCAATGAATCACGAATCTTGTTAACGAGCTACGAATTACGAACAATGGATGTCGCAAAAATAATTTGTATTCGGTGCTTTCCTTGTGTTTTGTAATTTGTGTTTTATTTGTCCCTTGTATCTTGTGTTTTGTGCTTTCTTTGTAACTTGTCGGTTGTGCTTTGTGCTTTTCTCTCGGGGGTTGTGTATAACTCTATTGACGGGAGATGAGGGTTGGATATAATTATCTGAGTGTAGAGTGATGAAAGGGATGGTAGTAATGGAAGTATGAGTATCTGTTTGAATTAAATATTGGCTTATTTTACCTAAAACGCAGGATTTTGGCCCCAATAGTGAGGATCTTGTTACGGGCCAAATGACAAAACGAGCTGAAGAAAGAGCGACCTCCAGAACGGTAAAGGGGTGGTTTTTGTTTGGTTTTTTTCTGATGCTGGCCGGGGCCGGCCCTTTTCTGATCGGTCAGGCCGAAGAAGCTACTGTTGACCCTTCCGAACAAATATCGTTTGAGAGGTTAGAGAATTCCCAAACAGCGATGATGTTGAACGACCCCGGAGAGCGGGCGTTGTGGAGTTTGGATGGAGTGGGAGGAGGAGTTACCTGTCTTACCAGCGACGGTGCCGCTTTGGAGGCTTGTGCCGGTGATTCCGGTGAAAGAGGAGAGGCTCGATCAGTGTCTGCTTCTCAGGAAAGGATCTATGTAGTTCGTGAAGGCGATACCATCTCGCAGGTAGCGGAGATGTTCGGAGTAACTCCCAACACCGTTGTCTGGGCCAACGATCTGGGCGATCATATTCATGAAGGGCAACACTTGGTGATCCTGCCTTTTTCCGGAATTCGGCATCAGGTAGAGGAGGGTGATTCGCTACAGAAAATAGCCGAAAAATATGAAGCGGAAGCCGAAGAGGTGAAAGAATTTAACAACATCACTGATGAAAGTTTGGTGGTTGGCGAATTTGTGGATGTTAAAGGCGGAGTAAAGCCGGAACCCGAGCCTCAGGTGGCACAAGAAAGGGCACAGAAAAGAGGACCGGCTCCGACCGCTCAAACGGTGGAGCAGGGGTACTTTATTCGTCCCATAAGCGGCGGGATCCGTACTCAAGGAGCGCACGGACCCGGCAATACTGCTGTGGATCTGGCTGCTCCTTACGGTACTCCTATCTATGCGGCGGCCGAAGGTACGGTGATCAAAAGTGTCACCGGTGGTTATAACGGTGGTTATGGAAATTATGTGGAGATCAAACATCCTAACGGCACTCGTACTCTATATGCCCATAACAGTCAAAACACAGTAGCGGTTGGTGAATACGTTAGTCGGGGACAGGTTATTGCTTATATGGGCTCGACCGGTCGTTCCACCGGCCCTCATGTTCATTTCGAGGTGCACGGAGCAGCTAATCCTTTTTAATCAGCTGTTAGCTTTCAGTTGTTAGCTTTCAAAAACCCCAATTAGTCAGCTTTTGGCTTTTAACTTTCAGAAAATCTTAATTAGTCAGCTTCCGGCTTTTAGCTGTTAGCTTTCAAAAAATCCTAATCTTATAGCTAAAAGCTAAAAGTTAACAGCTCGCAGTTGATTTATAGCGGTGTTTCTGATTCCTGGCTTGGTCGATACTGAGCGGATTCCAGGATGTCATTTTCCGACACTTCTTCCCGGTCTTCCAGATCGGCTATGGTGCGGGCGGTTTTGATGATCCGGTGGTATGATCGGGCCGAAAGCTCCATTTTTTCGGCTATTTGATTTAAGGTGGTTTGGGCTCCGCCGCTTAACTCGGCATAGGTTGAGAGCTGTTTTACGCTTAGCTGGCTATTGGTTTGCAGACCGGCCGGTTTTAGTCGTTCTGCCTGGCGGCGACGGGCTGCCTCTATTCTGTCCTTTACCTGAGCGCTGCTCTCCCCTTCCTGCGGACGGTCCAGGGAAAGCTCTTGCGGTTTTATGTTCTCCACCTGACACCAGAGATCTATTCGATCGGCTATCGGACCGGAGATCTTTTTACGATATCGAAGGATGTCATAAGGGCGGCACTGGCAGCGTTTTATATCGGTACCGTAGTAACCGCAGGGGCAGGGATTCATAGCTGCCAAAAGCTGAAAGTCGGCCGGAAAGGTTAGAGATTCCTTGGCTCGAGCGATATGAATACGCCGCTCTTCCAGCGGCTGACGCAGGGCCTCCAGAATGCGGCGGTCAAACTCCGGCATCTCGTCCAAAAACAAAATACCCTTGTGAGCCAAGGTCATTTCTCCCGGTTTGGGGTTGGTACCGCCGCCGGTTAATGCTGCATAAGAGCTGGAGTGGTGGGGAGAACGCAGCGGTGGAATAGTTAATAGAGGAGTGTTTCCCAGTTCTCCGGTCAGTGAATGAATGGCTGTAACTTCGAAGGCCTCGTTTTCGTTAAGGGCGGGCAGTAAACCGCGGAAAGCGCGGGCTAACAATGTTTTACCGGTGCCGGGCGGGCCGAACATAGCCAAATGATGTCCGCCGGCCGCGGCGATCTCGAGAGCTCTTTTGGCTTGGTATTGACCTTTTATGTCACAGATATCTATTTCCGTCTCATCCGATATAGCCGAAGGTATCGTGGTAAGCGGCGCCGGAGAAAGTTCAATATTGGGCAGAAAGGGGTTGTCTCCTTTTTTGTTTGGAGGAGTGAGGTGAGCAGCCAGGTGTTTTAAGTGTTTGATCGGCCAGATATTGATCCCGCTCAACAAAGATGCCTCTTGAGAGTTAGTTGCCGGAACATAAATATCGCTAAAGCCGCGCTCGCGGGCCGCCCGCACTATTGGAAGCACTCCTTTTACCGGCCGTAATTCACCATCTAGCGCTAATTCGCCCAGAAATAGACAGCGACCGGGATCAAAATTCAGTTCCCCGGCTGCCAGTAAATAGCCGATAGCGATAGCCACATCAAAAACGGCACCTTCTTTCTTGAGTGAAGCCGGGGCCAAGGAGACCACCGTTTTTTGATTTTTCTCTTTCGGTGAGCTGAAGCCGATATTTTTAATAGCGGAAGCTATACGATCCTGGGATTCTTCAATGGCTTTAGCCGGCAGACCGACAATGGAGAAAGAGTGCAGACCTTTGGCCAGATCGACCTCCACCTCAATGATCGGAGGTTCCAGAGCCGGTTGAGCGCTGTAAACTTTGGCGAAGGACATGATCGATCAAATTAAAGGATCTACTAAATATATGTATAGTAAAAACAGCAAAAAGGATAGGGGTATTAAAGCCAAGAAAATATAAAACCACCTCCAGTTGCTTAAAGCTGAATACCGAACCGTTCTTATCAAGCTGAATGCCGAGATGACTATAATTAGTGGCAGGTTAACAAAAAGGCTTATAGGAAGCCAATCCCACCTCGGATAGCCAATCCCCAAGGCTGGACTGATCATTGTTATTATTATAAGTGACAGAAAAATGGCCAGCAGTAAAGAAAATAGTAGGTAGACATCAAAATTGTTCTTAACATGGTCGGGATGTAATAAGATTTTGGGCAGGAACTTTTGCTTCAATTTATAACCCAAAAATATTACAGCACCGATAATTATGGTTAAGAATATTAAAACGGCAGTGGTTAATAAGTAGGCAACCTCACTTTCAAATTTTGATAGTAAAAGATAAAAAATTACAATTCCATAACCATTTATTAAAACACCCAAAAATACCAGATATTTTTCATTGTTGCTGAGCTCACGTTCTTCAAGCATAAATTATTTAATTTTTATTATTGATTCACAATATCTGGATATAATGTAATGCTTCTTGATAAATATAAAAAAACAGAGAGAATTGCATTTTCAAAAACAAAACCAAAAAAAGCCAACGCCAATTACTCAGAGTAGAGTTTTTAATGGTTCTGATCAGGCCGGCCATTAAGATAACCAGAGTTAATGGTAGATTAACGAAAACATCCAATTTTATTTTATTGGTTGCCGGTATCAAACTGTCCATTCCAGGATATTCACTAAATCCGAACTCACGCCCGATCAAAAAAACCACCAGAGATGATAAAACAACAGCTAAGTAGAGTGAGAAGAACAGATAAATATCAAAGTTTCGCTTAATGTGATCAGAAACCGGGTTAATTTTAGGTGTTAACTTTTGTATTATTTTATAACCAGCGAATATTACACCCCATAACGCGATCACTAAGAGCGCCAAAGTGGTTATAGACAGCAAATAAGCAACCCAATCATCATCTCGAGGTAATATGTACCAAACATTTACGGAGCCATAAACGACTGTTACAGCTACTACATATAGTAAGAACTTCTTGTTACTGCTGATCTTGGTTAGATCGATCATATCACAAAATTATCCCTTATCCCGGTGCTTGATACAGGTCAAGGCGGCCGGATTGGCTACCAGTCTGGCTTTTTCGATCTGTTGTTCACAGACCGAACAAACTCCGTAACGCCCTTCTTCAATGGCTTGTAAAGCGGAAGTGATGTGATCATACCGCTGTTGGAGACGGTTGAGCACTGCTGCATTCTCTCCGTAAGCTTCAATGGCGTCGGCTTGCTCAGTGGCTTCCGCTTGGTCGGTATCCATTTCTTCCGCTTTAACCTCCCAATGATCGGGGTTTTGCGGATCGCGGCAACCAATAGAGTCCATTTCCTGCTCCAGTAGTTTTTTCTCGGATTCCAACTCATATTTATGTTTTTTGATGGTTTCTTTATCCATAATAGTTTGATAAGTATTAAACAATAAAAGTTATTTGATATAACCATGCATATAATCTGCGATCTTTTGGAAATCCCGGGGCGTTGCGGTAATGATCAGGTGTTGATTTTCGGCCGGACCGTAGGTAATAACTCCGTTGGTGCGAGTGTAGGCGTTGTTTATATGTTGACCGGCAAACTCATTGTCCGAAGCCGGGCCTTGTTCGTCTAAAAGCTCTTGCCAATTGTCCTCACCTTCTAAAAAATCTTGAAATTCGCCCCGTTCCCGGGCGGCCAGCAGCGCCAGATCGCCGGTTATATCACTCTCCCACTCCATGGTGTCTGTTATCAATCTCTCCGGCGGTTGGCCGGTGATCAGTAGAAAGGGTATCACCTCTTCTCGTTCACGGTAATACCCTAAAGCGGTTAAAGTTTCTTCCCGGTCATAAGGAGGTTCGCTGCTCAGATCCAAGGTCGAGAACAGCTCCTCGGAAGAGAAGAACAACCCCTCCCCTTCTCTTTTAAGCAAGGTTATACCGCTGGCCAGCTCACCGGGCAGAGTTGTAACCTCTAATAATGGTCCATCTCCCAAAGTTCTCTCGGTTACTTCCAAAACGCGGAAGTCAAAGAACATCTCTTCCTCGCTTTCTTCGCCGCTGTAAGTCAAAGTCAAGGTTAAGATAGTACCCCCGCTGGCTATCAGAGCAACGCCAAAAAGCAATGCCAGCAGTTTCAAACTCCAGCCGTCGTTGTTACTTTTCGGGGTTAGGTCTTCCGTTAGATCTCTTTCTCCCTCATCCCGGTGTTTTGATTCGGTATCCGGTGAATTGTCGGGAAGTTGTTGTTCCATTTTATTTCTTATTCAGAGCTCGGTCGGCAAACTCCTTGTCGCGAGCTTTGATAGAGAGGTTGATCCGGTTCTTTTCATCGATCTCTTTGATAACCACCGGCACCTCGTCTCCCTCTTTCAGTATATCAGTTACTTTATCAACTCGCCAAGGAGCGATCTCTGAAATGTGTACCAACCCTTCGGTGTTAGGACCGATCCGAACAAAAGCTCCGAAGTCCATGATCCGGGTGACAGTACCGGTATATTCTTCCCCGGCCTCGTATTTTTTGACCAGGGCTTCTATGGCCTGTTTGGCTTGCGCTCCTCCTCCTTGTTTGGGGGCGGTGATGTATACTCCGCCGTCTTCCTCGATATCAATATCGGCGCCGGTGGCGTCTTTGATCTCGTTGACGGTCTTGCCGCCGGGTCCGATCACCAACCCGATATCGTTAGGGTCTATCTGCAGATAAAGGATCTCGGGAGCGTTAGATGACAGCTCGGTTCGGGGTTCCGGAATCTCTTGTTCAATGGTATTTAGTATCTTGTCCCTGGCTGCTCTGCTCTGATCAATGGCCTGTTTGATGATGTCGAATTTAACGCCGGTCAACTTGGTATCCATTTGGATGGCGGTTACTCCTTTGCTGGTGCCGGCTACCTTGAGATCCATATCGCCGTAATGGTCTTCCGGTCCCTGAATGTCGGTTAAAACTACGTATCTTTCTTTGTCTTCAAGGTCTTGCATCAGACCCATAGCTATACCGGCTACCGGCCGCTTGATCGGCACCCCGCCGTCCATTAAGGCCAGAGTGGAACCGCAAACCGCACCCATTGAGGTGGAGCCGTTGGAAGACAGGGCCTCGGAAACTATTCTGATGGTATAAGGAAACTCCGATTTGGGCGGGATCACTGCGGACAGGGCTTTTTCTGCCAGTGCGCCGTGTCCGACCGAGCGACGGTTCATACCGATCCGGCCGGTTTCGCCGACCGAGAACGGCGGAAAGTTGTAGTGGTGCATAAAGCGCTTGTGGTGATTTTGAACCTCCACTCCGTCTAACAGCTGAGCATCACCCGGTCCGCCCAGGGTAAGAACCGACAGAATATGGGTTCCGCCACGGTAGAAGATCCCGGCGCCGTGCAGGATCGGTGACAGGTCTCCGGCTTGAGCATAAAGCGGCCGCAACTCCCCGATCTCGCGACCGTCGGGCCGTTTGTTTTTCTCGATCGCTGCTCGGTGGACTGCTTTGTCCACCCGGTCTTCAAATAACCAGTCGGTCATATTGTCCGGATCTTCGATCTCGGCCGCCTCCACCGCCTGATGCCATTTTTTCTCCAGTTCGCCGATCCCTTCTTTGCCGGGTTGGCCGGTAAAAACGAATTTATCCAGTTCCGGCTCGATCTGTTCTTCAAAAAGCTTTATCATTTCGGGAGTCGGCTCCGGCAGTGTCAGTTCGGTTTTGCTGCGCCCGGCTTTATTAATGATATCGCGTTGCCATTTTTGCAGTTTATCGATCTCGCTTTGAGCCAGTTCGGTTGCTCTGAGTAAATCGGATTCGGTGGCTTCGTTGGCGCCGGCCTCGATCATGTTAACGGTCTGCTCCTGGCCGCATATCACCAGATCAAATTCGCTTTCATCGGCGTGACGAAATTCATAAGTCGGATTGATCTTTAATTCTTGCAATTCGTGGTGTTTACCGATCCGAACCGCACTGACCGGTCCGTCCCAGGGGATATCCGAGATACCTAAAGCCAGCGAGGTGGCCAAAATGCCGGGAATATCCGGATCATCCTCGGCGATCGACAGTACGGTCAGTACCACTTGAACATCGCGTCGGATCCGGTGGTCAAACAGCGGCCGAATGGTTCGGTCGATCATTCGGGCGCTTAAAGTGGCCTCGTCCGAAGGCCGGCCTTCACGTCTGATAAATCGACTGCCTAAAATTTGCCCGGCGGCGTAAAATTTCTCTTCATAATCTACAGTTAGCGGAAAAAAGGGTGTTCCTTTATCCTCTTTAGACATAGTAACAGTGGCCAAGACCACCGAATCGCCATAACGGACCAAAGCACTGCCACTGGCGTTCTCGGCCAGATCGTTAAGCTCTACCGTGAGCTCTTTTTCTCCTACTGTAGTGGAGTATGTGGTTTTTTGCATATCTTTTAAGGGATGGCGAGCAGAGCTTAGATCTCAAGATAACTTGAAATCTACTTATCTGCCCACCATAGTTAATATTAATAGCATTACTGTAACAACAAAATAACCTTTTATCAACAACGGTTGATAAAAGGTTATTTTGCTGACAGCGATCCCCGAAGAGTTGATCCCGACTGCCAGTGAGTTACTCCTGAGTGGCGGATTTATCGGAAGGATCAGGTTTTGAGGAATGTTCATTAGCTTCTTTCTTTGGTTTGCCACCGTTATAAGAGGTTGAGCCGGATGAGCCGGACCCCTTTTTTCGGCTTCTGGCGCTACGCAAAAGATAACGTCCCGGATCACCGTCTAAATCCACAAAATCATCGGCTGCTTCCTGTAGTCGTCCGGAAGATGATTTACCAAAAGATAAAACCTCCACCTGACAACCTTCGTTGATCTTTAGGTATTCAACCAGTGGCACAAAATCACCGTCGCCGGAGACTAGGATCACGGTGTCCAGCTTAGGTGCGGCTTTGATGGCATCCACTGCAATACCGACATCCCAGTCCCCTTTTTTGGCACCGCCGGCATATACCTGCAGGTCTTTAGTTTTGGTTTCGATACCCAGTTTTTCCAAGGCCTCGAAAAACCCCTTTTCTTCACCGGTTTCGGTGGTGATAACGTAAGCAATGGCCCGGATTAATGCCCGATCACTTACTCCGTCTTTTACTACGTTACCGAAATTAACCCGCGCCTTATAAAGGTTTTTGGCGCTATGATAAAGGTTCTGGGTATCAATAAAAACCCCGACCCGCTGCTCTTTATGTTTGATGACCGTCATTGAAAAAGAGAATTACTTTTTGTATTTAATGTTTAACTTTTGAGCTATACCGGCCATCCGGTCGGGATTTTTGCGGCTCAGGTATTTGATATGCTTTTGACGATCAGCTACCATCTGTAATAAACCGCGACGCGAGTGATCATCTTTTTGATGTTCTTTTAAATGAGAAGAAAGTTCCTCGATCCGTTCTGTCAGGATAGCTATCTGTACCTCCGGCGAGCCGGTGTCTGACTCGTGAACACGGGAACTGTCTATTAATTTACTTTTTTTGCTTTTAGTTATCATAGTGTCTCTGAATATAGCATATCTTATCAAAAATTGCAACCCACCCACCTACCTCCGGGTTTATTTTTAGACCGGTCCAATTATTCTATTTATTCTACCTATTCTATCCCCTCTTGAGTATCCTGATCAAACCGGGGGTGCAACTCTTGATAATTAATAAACACCCGGAGTTTTATGGAGTAAACAAACAGGGTTACATCTTGTTGTATTATCGGTTAACCAATATAACCACAACCTTAACAAGGCGAAAAACTAATTTAACGTGAAACTAATTATCCACACCTCAGACAGGCGCTTGTAACTAAGTAGGTAGATGATTTATAATATTGTGCGACGCTAATAAGAGATATTTTATGACCGCTGATCCCACACCGATCCAAAAGTTGATAAATGAATTTCTGGAGTACTTGGAGATCGAAAAAGGACGAAGTCCCAAGACGATAGAAAATTACCATCGTTATCTTACGGTTTTCTTATCTTTTACTCAGATCTCTGATCCGGTTGATATTACCGAGGAACGGGTGCGGCACTTTCGGCTCTGGTTAAATCGGCGTTCGGTTGGAAAAAGGGGTGCTGAACCGGGAGAAACTCTAAGTAAGAAAACTCAAAACTATTATCTAATAGCCCTACGAGCCTTTTTGAAGTATCTGGTAAAGAGAGAGGTCGCTTCACTGCCGCCTGATAAAATAGAGTTGGCCAAGATCCCGGAACGCGAGGTGGATACTATCTCGAGACAAGAGTTGGAGCGTTTGAGGCAAGCTCCTGACGGGCAAGACCTTCGTTCGCTTCGGGATAAAGCTATAATTGAACTGCTGTTTTCTACCGGGTTGCGTTTGGCGGAACTTTGTTCTCTGTCACGCTATATAGATCTAAGTCAGGGAGAGTTATCGATTCGCGGCAAGGGTGGGAAGATGAGGGTGGTGTTCCTTTCGTCGGAGGCCCAAGATGCGCTTAAACAATACCTGGAAAAACGAACCGATGTTAGCGAAGCCCTGTTTGTCCCGATCTATAAAAAACAAAAAGAGGGTACCAAAGAGAATGAACGACTCACACCGCGGTCGGTCGAGCGGATCATTCAAAAGTATGCTATCAAGGCCGGCATCGCAAAAAAGGTTACCCCCCATACACTGAGGCACAGTTTCGCTACCGACCTACTGCAGAACGGAGCCGATCTGCGCTCGGTTCAAGCGCTTTTGGGTCATTCACACATCACTACCACTCAGGTGTATACCCATGTTACCGACTCCTACCTGCGGGAGATCTATGAAAAATACCACAACCGAAATTAGTCAAAGACAATAGCTCGAGACACCCTAAAACTGTCTTTTAGTTATCCACAATTATGTCCTTTACAAAAATCGCACCCACTATATAATGTCCTTTAGGGATCATAAAATGATTTTGCACATTAGGTTGGGTTCAACTTCTCAATAGCTCTATCGGTGTAAGGTGAGACCTAAAATATTTATAATATTTATACTGCTTCACTCTCTCTCCTTTTGTTTCACCTGCAGCCGGAACAACAACCCGGATCGCTAAGATCCGGGTTGTTGCTTTTTAAGTTCTCAAAATTCAGTTTTGAGCGAAAATTTCTCAGTCCAAATACTTATTTTATGATGGGAGGGTCATTAGAAATAAGTTAAATACCGGTATTTACCTAAAGCGGTTAGTCATTGGTTTGTGGTGCGGAAAGGTGTTTGTATCTAGCCGGGGCGGTCTCCCAAAAAGCACTCTCAGCAAGTGACCTAATCGAAAAAAGACATTTCAAGTTATCCACAGGATATGTCCTTTACATGTCTTTTATATATGTTAAGCTAACCACAGGTTCGACAAGGATAAAAGTTGGCCCCTTCATATCATTGTTGAAGCACATTGTTCTTTGAAAAGAGCGCGCGCAAGAGCGGTGAAAAACAAAACGCTTCTGCTTCAACTCCTCAATATTCACCGCAAAAATTCACACCCGGAATTTAAGGCCCGGTGTTAGATCGGTTTCACAACTTATTTAACACCGGACCTTAAAACCGGGTGTTTTTTATTTTTACTTGTTGTTTGGAATAAGGTTTAATATAAACAATTCCTCAATATTATGCTGTTAAAGGTTTTAGTATCTTTTCACATGTTTCACGTGAAACATGGGTGGTCATCAGGCGAAATGTCTATTTTTTACTCAAACAGGCCTGATTTTGAGGTTTTATTGCTAAATTTGCCGGTGTTTGGGTGTTTGATTAAGCTGTTTCACGTGAAACAGCTCTTAAAATAGCTCTGATGACCAACATTAATTTGTATTACGCCGGAAAGTTCTTTACCATTATTTTTACATTGTTTCACGTGAAACATATCAAACTGCACCATTTCAGTTGTTAATTGGCTTTGGTGATCAAGGTTGGCTCAATTTTCCTCAAATTTTGCCTAAATCTACTTAGAATCGGGAATTGGAACTGATTTTACTAAAGATACAACTTTTCGCCCAAGAAAGATATCGGTGAATTATTGATGATTTAGGGGTCGGTTTTGATGTTTGGTCAGAAGTTTGCGGTTAGATGTTTCACGTGAAACATTTATCGCGGCAGACTCTTTATTCTGTGAAGTTTCAAGTGAAACATCGATTGGTGTTAGATATTAGCCGGAGTTTGGAAAACAACCTGAATTCTGTATAAGCCAAGGAATTAATATGATTTATTGAAACTCTATTATAGATCTTGTGGAAGTTAAACGTCCACAGATATAGCTATTTTATATAAACATTATTTAATTCTCTTAATATTTGTGAGAGATGATCTTTAATTACAAACGGTGCGATGTTTCACGTGAAACATAAAATTATTTCGAGAAGGGTTTCACGTGAAACAGTTAGTTCAGTGTACCGCCTCTACCGGGGTGTTTCACGTGAAACATGTTTTGCTGCAAATATGTTTAAAATCTGGCCTCAAATGCAACCGGTGACAAATTTTCGTAGTTTAATGGTTTTTTATGTTTTTTACCCCAAGTTTGTATTTTAGTAAGAGTTTATTTTATAGATAGTCGTTTCACGTGAAACAGTTACTTCAGCAGACCGCCTCTCCT
>CAYLYL010000013.1:0-2261 GCA_964388095.1 uncultured Candidatus Saccharibacteria bacterium
TGATTGCGAATTTTGATTGGGGTTTGGGTTGTCCATAAGTAATTTTAATGTTAGCAATTATAATAATATACCATCAAGCAAAGTTTAGTAAATGATATGTCAAACCCTTTTATTTAAGACATAAATCATATAAAATCCCGGTCCCTCACATACGGGGGCATATGAGAGGTCTCGCCAAACGCTCGTTTACAACAGATCGGGATCCGGACCGACCACTCGCTGTGGCCAAAACTTCTGTTTTAGAGTAACCAACACCGCCCTAAACTCCCGATTATTAATAGACCAAAGAACGGCCGAGCCGGCCACTATTCCCCAGATCCCGGCAAAAGCACCCTGCAAAAACACCTCCAAAGTATAATAAGTATCGAGTGTAATAAAATGGGCGTAAAAATGCAAACCGATATAAGCGGTACTACCAACCGCTAAAGAAGCCAACAATATCTGCCATACGGTTCTAAATACCGGAGCAGAGAACCCCGGAAAAGAGCGTTGAAACATCAACCACAGAATAGCGGCCTTAATAAAAACCCCCAGAGTAAACGCCAAGGCCAACAATATCACCTCCACCCCCTCGACCTCCTCTAAACGCATTACCACTTCCCAGAACCTTTGGAAACTCTCATTATTTACAAACAAATTTTGCAATATCAAAGCCGATCCGATAGCGGTCACAGCCCCCACTCCGCTAACCACAAAAGGAGTAGCTGTTCTTCCCATAGCATAAAACGATCTCACGAATAACAACACCAGACCCTCAAAAACCACAGCAGCCGAGAAAAGAGCCAATGCGGCCGCAGTTAACTGAGTAGGTTCCCAATCAAACTTTCCGGTTCCCAATACCACTCGAACGATCTGAGCTCTGAGTACAATGAACAAAACTATCACCGGTAACGACCAAAAAATTATATGACGGGCCGAAGTGCTTACTTTTTCTCGGAACTGATAATGCTGCCGTTTGGTGAACATGGCTGCCAAAGCCGGCAGAGCGGCCAGTGAATAACTAACGCCGATAATAGATAAAGGTACCGACTGTAGATTATAAGCGAACTGGAAGATCGATACCGAACCCTCTTTCATTCCGGAAGCAATAATGATCAAAGCGAACAAAATAATATGAGTCATTGCCAGGGTCATAGCCCTGGGCATACTGTTAAGTACCACCTTTTTTATCAAAGCCGGTTTGAACCGTAAAGTAAAATACGGAAGAAAGCCTGCTCGCCAAACAAAAGGTATGTGGATCAATAGATGAAAGATCGCACCTATTATCACCCCCACACCTACCCCCATAACACCCCAAAAAGGAGCCAGGAATAAAATACCGATAATGATACCGATATTATAAAGGATCGGACTTAAAGCATACAAGAAAAACCGTTTATGAGATTGGCTGATACTGCCGAACAACCCCGACAAACCCATTAAGATAGGAGAGAGCAGAAGCAAGCGGGTCAGAGTTACCAACTGTTGATGTTCTTCGCCGGTAAATTGGCCAAATAATAAATTTTGTAATTGTGGAACAAACAAAAACACCACTCCCGCGGTAAAAAATATCACCAGGGTAAAACAAGAGAAGATCTGACTAATGAATTCCCTCCCCTCTTCACGACTATGATTTATTCGTTCCACCAAAAAGGGCACTATAATGGAAACCGAAACCAATGAACCAATAGTGATAAAAATAAAATCCGGAACCCTGAAAGCAGCATAGTAGATATCCAGTTCTACACCGGCTCCGAAATTATGGGCCAATAAACGATCGCGAACCAAGGCCAACAACTGCGAACCGAAAGCAAACCCGCCCAATAAAAAAGCGGCCTGATGAAGCCCGGCTATTTCTTTATTCAATACCTTTAAAAGATAATTAACCATCACAAAACGATTTAACCTGACCCGTATTTCTGCTTCCCGACAGGAATATATTAACATAAAAACGAGCAACCCGCCCAGCAGGACGGGTTGCTCGTTTTTAGGTCTTGTGTCTATAAGCCGAATTCTGTTCATCATTACAAAGTAATGATGAGGTAGTCATTTATCTGGGACGCACGTTACCGTACGCCTCTAGCGGCACTCCGAGCCCTTGTCAACAAGAGCTCGGCTCGACCTTGCACCGGGCGGGGTTTACCACCCCGAAATGTCACCATCTCGGGGAGTTCCGTAGCCCGCTTAGCGGACACCGGAACACTTTTCACCTTTCCTCACCGCATCGCGCGAAGCGCGATGCGTCAGCTTTTAGCTGTTAGCTGTTAGCTGTTAGCTGTTAG
>CAYLYL010000013.1:2361-15212 GCA_964388095.1 uncultured Candidatus Saccharibacteria bacterium
TTAGCTGTTAGCTGTTAGCTGTTAGCTGTTAGGGTAATTCTAAAAGCTCACAGCTGGTAGCTGAGCATCACACACCGGGTGATGCGGTAAGTAGTATTGTCTCTGTGGCACTTTCCCTACCGAACTCCTTACGGAGCCGGCGGTTGGCGTTACCAACCACACATGACAGCCACATCACGCGAAGCGCGACGTGTTAGCTGTTAGCGTAATTCTAAAAGCTCACAGCTGCCAGCTGATCATCACACGCCGGGTGATGCGGCTGTCGGTGTTCGGACTTTCCTCCCACCATTTTAAAAATGATGAGCGACTACCCGACACAAGACTGCATTTATTATACCACAACTAAACTATAATGCCAAGAATTTAAATTCAATTGTTTCTATTTATCAAGCTCTTCTTTTAGCAGCTCCTGCATTTTTTGAGGATTAGCCGAGCCGCCGCTCTTTTTCATCGCCTGTCCAATTAGGAATTTTAGAGAGTTTTCTTTTCCGGCTCGGTATTCTTTTACCGGATCGGGGTTTTCTTTTATCACTTCAACAGCCAGCTTTTGAAGTTCACCCTGGTCCGAGGACTGCAACAAACCCTCTTGTCTCGCTATCTCTTCGGGACCGCGGTCTTTTTCCAGCATTTTGGCCAATACATCTTTTCCGCCGCGAGAAGAAAGTTTTTCTTGGTAGATCATATCTATCAAATCGGCAAAATTACCGGCCGATATTGGCACTTCTTTACCCCCTTCCTCCATCAAACCGACCAGATCACTGGTAATATAATTAGCCGATAGGATCACCTTTTTATTTTCTTCTGACGGTCGATCAAGCTCCTTTAAAACTTGATCGAAAAATCCTCCCAGCATTAATTCAGAAACCAGAACCTCCACTGTCTGCTCCTTGATACCCCACGAGAGATAGCGATCCCTTCTTTGCCAAGGAAGTTCCGGCAGTGAGGCCAGAAGTTGCTCATCAGAAAACTCCTCCACCTCACTCAGTTTCATGGGCGGTAGATCAGGTTCGGGAAAATACCTATAATCATTAGACTCTTCTTTCATTCTTTGAGCGACTGTTTCCTGCTTTTGTTCGTTCCACCCCAAAGTTTGCTGTTTTATCTCCTCTCCCTGATCCAACATTCTACTATGTCGCTCGATCTCATAAGCTACCGCCTTTTCCACCGCTTTAAAGGAATTAAGATTTTTTATTTCCACTTTAGTTCCCAGATTTTCATCAGCACTAACCGATAGGTTGGCTTCTACTCGCATTTGACCCTTTTCCATATCGGCCTCGCCGGCGCCCAAATATCTTAATAAGAGACGTAACTCCCTGGCAAAATCGGCCGCTTCGCGACCGCTTTTAATAACCGGTCTGGTTACCAACTCCATCAAAGGCAGCCCTGAGCGATTAAAGTCCACCAGACTTTCTTTTCCTTTATTGTGTACCGAACGGGCCGTATCTTCTTCCAGGTGGATCCTTCCAATATCTACTCCTTTCAGTCTGGCGTTTAATACCAGCGGATATTTATCCTGGCTTATTTGATAACCCTTTGGAATATCGGGATAAAAATAATGTTTTCGATCAAATTCCGTAAAATCAGCCAGCTCTCCGTTAAGTGCTCGACCGATGCGCAACAACTGATGCACCGCCTCATAATTAATGACCGGCAAAGTACCGGGATGGCCGGTGCAAGTCGGACAAATATTCACATTTGGCTTGGTCTCCTCCGGATCGTTGGGACAGGCACAGAACATCTTTGAACCGGTTTTCAACTGAGCATGGATCTCCAAACCGATAGTAGCTTGATAATTGTTATTCATAAAAGAAAATTTTAGCACACTTTAAACGCTATTCCAACCTGTAGAACCGACAGGCCTCTTAATTGTTATTGAAATAATTAACAAGCTGTTCCTTTAACCGCTTTAGTGAATCATCATCTAATACCGATACGGCAAGCACCGTGTCACTGTAATTATTCATCTCTTTTTGAACTGCGGCAACGACGTCGCCGGAAACCGTATCGGTTTTGGTTAGGATTATCCATTCCGGTTTGTTAAGTAATTCCTTGTCATATTCACCCAGCTCCTGTCTCAGTTGTTGATAATTTTCAACCATTTTGTCACTTTCCTCCAGTGACAAACAGTGCAGCAGGATATTGGTTCGCTTGATGTGGCGCAGAAATCTGTGCCCCAACCCCTTTCCTTCGGCCGCCCCTTCTATCAAGCCGGGAATATCGGCCAATATCAAACCATGCAGATCTCCCAAATGAGGTTCTAACGTAGTAAAGGGGTAATTACCGACCTTGCTTTGGGCTCGAGTCAATTCGTTCAACAAACTGGACTTGCCGGCGGAAGGAAGGCCTATCAATCCGGCATCGGCCATCAATCGCAGTTCGATCTTAAAATTCGCCCCTTCACCGGGTTGCCCGGCAGTCCATTGTGTAGGAGAAACGTTGCGTGAGCTTTTGAAAGATTCATTGCCAAAACCTCCGGCCCCGCCGGACAACAGCTCTTGCGTTTGCCCTTCTTCGGTCAGATCGAACTCTTCACCGGTAACCGTGTTAGTTATCAAGGTACCCACCGGCATCTCTACTATCAGATCTTCGCCATTGCGACCGGTCAGGTTATTATTTCCACCCGGTTGACCGTCTTCGGCCGAAAGTTGCCGAAACCTGCTATAGCGGTTCAGCCGGGTTATATCACGAACCGCTTTGGCATAAACACCTCCGCCTCGGCCGCCACAGCCGCCACCGGGACCGGCAAACTCCTTGTATTTTTCGTGCCGCCATCGAACCACTCCGTCGCCTCCCTTGCCGGCTTGTAAATAGATCGTCATTTCATCTATCAGAGTCATATATCAGTTTTTAGCTTTAAGCTGTTAACTATTAATTAAGTTCTAAAAGTAAGTTCTGAAAGCTGACAGCTAGTCCCGCACTAAAATTTTTTACTCCTTGCCTTGTAAATAGATAATTTATATAAACAAGATCTTAACATTAAAGGAACATAAACTGGTTTAGTATAGGACTAGTTATTCCAGAGCTTTCCGGGCCAGGTTAATAGCAGCTTGACGGGAGTCAGCTACACATAAAAATCTTTTGTTATGGCAAAATATCGCCCCCGGCTCTCCGGTTATTTTTTTCAGTTCTTCTTCTTGCTTCCCTCCCCAATCAGCAGGCAAGGGGCGGCGCAAATCGAAACCAACTACACCTGAAGGTACCGCTTTCACTCCCCATCTTCCTTCTTCTTTCCTGGGATATACCACATACAAAGGTTCCGGTTTTTCCACCAGCACTTCTTTCCAGGCATGATCTCCCTCCAGAACTATCACTCTTTTATCCTCACTTTCACGGTAAGCTTGAGCTACCCGAGAAAATTCTTCCGCCTTTTGACAAGCCAGTTTTATTTCCCGTTTTAAAAAGGTCTGAGCCCAAACCAAGGCCTCTTTAAAGACCTGATCAAAATCCCGCTCTAATATCTCTTCACCATTGGGTTGTAAAGCAAAAAAGACATTTTGAATTTTATATGGAGCAACTCCCTGAAAGATAGGACGGCACAGATCTACTCCGTTATCTTCGGCATCTATCGGCTGAACCAAAACCCGGTCCACTATTTCGGCTGCTTTCTTTCCGCCGGTCAACTCTTCTCCCAAATATTTCCAAACCAAACCAAAGGAAGCGTAAGGGATCCCGTTGTCCCGTTTGCCGGCTCCCCCGAATTGATGATGGTCAAAGCAGCCGGCTTCCGGGTCGTTCTTACCGCCCACATCAACCACCCAGTCAGCCTTTTCCCAATCCGAAGGTTCGCGACTTCTAATTATCTCCACCTGAGTCTCTTCTCCCAGCTTGATAATTATTGCCGCCACGGCAAAAAGGTCGTCAGCATGAAAACCGCCGGGGTGAGTAGCTATGATAACAGACATATTGATATTATGTATTATGGACAAGCAAAGCACAAACCCGTTTAGCCCATCCCCCACTAAATTAACTTATATTTTCCGGGTTAAAAAAGATAATTTAATGAATAACATTTTGACAATTAGAAGGTGGAAACTAATTTAGTGCGGGACAAACCCGTTCGCCTTCAACAAAGGACGATACTGCTTAAAATAGCCCGAAACATCGTTTTTGTCAAAAAAGCGCCTCCACCTGGTTAAGAACAAACTCATCTCCCCCGTTATCCATTAAAACAACAAGTGCCCCCGAGGGGTTTTTAACTGCTCTCGTCGCACCGGTCTCAAAATTACCGGCGAGAAGTGTCCGATACCGCAACAATAAAACGATTCCCCAACCAATTAAAAACAGCTATCAGCAGAGAACCCAGAAGCGCCCACCCCAACCCCTCTACCCGGAAGTTCTCCATAAAAGAAGCCAGAAAAAGCAGCAGAAACGCATTAATAACAAACGTAAACAAGCCAAAGGTCACAACATTGATCGGTAGAGTTATCACCAGCAATAACGGGCGAATAGTAACGCTTATTACTCCCCAAAACAAAGCTGCCATTAAAGCAATATAAACTGACCCGATCTCCAGGCCCGGCAATAACTCTGCGGTCAGGATAAAGACCAAAGCACCCATTAACCACTTGGCCAGCAATATCGTCATAGTATTTGTTCAATTATTAGATACTCATCTGAAATATTTATCACTTTTGCCGGCGTTTTTGCTTTAGCAAGCGCGAAAGCTGTTCCAACTCTTCAACTCCGGACCGAAGTTTTTCCTGATACTCATTTTTTAACAACCCTCCCTGCTTGTCAAAAACCTCGTTGATGTGAGAGATATGAATACCGGTGCTGATCGGTACCATCTTTAATTTCCATAAGATCTCACGCAGTGACGTTACTGCTTGGATAGCTCCGAAACCGCCGGCCGAAACCCCAACCAAAAGAACCGGTTTGTCGGCATATTCATGATAAGCGCTATCCAGAAGTATCTTTAACTCACCGGGATAACCGCTGTTGTACTCCGGAACAACCAACAAAAACCCGTCACTTTCCTTTGCCGTCCTCCTCCAGTTATCAGCAACTTGGTTTTCTTCGCCGGGCGGTACAGTACCACCCAAGATCATATCCTGCCCCTTGATCACTTGAAATTCAATGGAAGAACGGTCATTGAGGAACTCTTTTATCCAGTCAACTACCAGGTTGCTACTGGCGCCTTCACGGGCCGTACCCAAAACCAAACTCCAGATCAATTTTTCCTCCATAAATTTCAAAATAATTACTATCAAACGACTTATAACCGTATCATAATACACCGTCTGCCTATAAGCAATATATCGGTTGATCAAATATAAAACCAGTGATATGTATATCACCAACCGCTTTGCTTATTGACTTATTCTCTAACCGGCAAATTGCTTTGTTTTACGCCAAGTTGTTCCAACTTTTTCAAATAATCTATCACCGTTAATACCAACTCGGCATGACTCCAAATAAGCGGAGCTACCGACCGCGGTTCCCCGGTGACCGGGTGAAGTTGTTCCGATAACACACCGGTGTTAAGAGCATGATCTACCACCCACAGCAGATCTTTATTTACTCGTTTCAATTCATCTACCGACTCTGCCCGGGCTATGATATATTCAGTAAGCCACAAAGTGGTCACAAACCAGGGATTGCCGGGAATACCTTCCGCTTCTTGCTCCGGAAAATGATATTTATCATTTTCATAGCGAGCTACTCCACCTATGGGAATAACATTACTCAGCCGCTCCTCGGTTAACACAAAAGTCCTTTCCATCCTTTCATCCTCCGGCGGCAAAACTCCGAAACGGTACAAACCATAAAAACTGCTGGCATCCACGGTGGGATCTTTCTGCAGCTCATTACCGTGATAAGTTATCAATTTATAAAAACCTCCGTTCTCGGGATTATAGAGATGCTTCAAAATAGCATCTCTGGTCTTTCCCGCCTCGGCAAAATATAGCTCTTTTTCCTTATCTTTACCCAACAGCTCAGCAAACCTGCCGGCAGCTATCAACCCTCCGTAAACCGAAGAGGCGGTAAAGGTTGATATCCCGTACCTTTCTTCCCACAAACCGTAGCTGGGGGCCGGCAAACCGGTATCCGAATCCCGGTAACGCCGTAAAAAATCAGCTGCTTTTTTGATAAACGAATTATAAACCTTTTCGGTAAACTCCAGTTCCTTACTGTACTTATAATGCTCCCACAAACCATAGATCATGGCTGCGGTCTCATCCTCCTGGATCGCCAACTGAGGCTGATCGGCCCGATACCACGGATGCCAGGATGAACCCAACGAACGATCCGGCTGATACTTGTGAAGCATATACCCTCCTTCGGTCATTACTTCGTTGCAGAACTGATAAAACCTTCTGGCCACATCAAAATAACCGGTTTTATCCATAGCTAAAGCAATGAACATACCATCCCGAGGCCAAACATAAGAGTAAGTGTCACGTCCATACTGAAACTTGGCGGTATCTCCGGAGGCCAGGATCCCGCCATTATTATCGCAATGGGTACGAATTATCAACAGTGATCGATAAAATTCTTCTACAACCCTTTGATCCAGGTCATGGAATGAGTAGTCAAATTTATTAACCCAGGCGCGCC
Source organism: uncultured Candidatus Saccharibacteria bacterium (assembly GCA_964388095.1). GTDB lineage: Bacteria > Patescibacteriota > Minisyncoccia > Phycocordibacterales > CSBR16-193 > CAYLYL01. The sequence continues at coordinate 8,920 of CAYLYL010000013.1, forward strand.
AATAATCTTCTGTGGTTTCTCTGATATGTTCCGGTTTGCGATGCAAGATGGTGTACTGCAACTCTTCCACCTCGGAAAATGTTTCCCCGACACAGATCCAGTAATAAGCTTGCTGTTTTTCCTCGGGCGGAATGTCAAAGTAGAAACCCATGGTAGAATCTACAGAACCGTGTTCGATCGGATTGCCTCCCAAATGACCGTCCTCGGCATCCCGCCAAGTACCTTCCTTTCCTTCTATGTTGAACAAGCCGGTGGTAAATTCATCCATCTTCCCGCCCCGCTCTTTTATTCCGCCGGCCAACAACACCCGGCGACCTTTATAATGGATCAAAGCATTCAGCGTCGGATTATAATAAGCCGTATCGGCATTATAAGTTTGTGATATTTCAAACTGCTGATTAAAGAATACTCTTATAGAACGGGTATAATGGTCGTGATTAGTAACGGTCAAAGATCTTAGAAAAATATTCTTCTCGTTATAAACAACATCAATAAAATGCAAAGTAACTTTGAGACGTTCATTGTAAGCCGAGACCTCGGCGGCCATAGTTTGACCTCTATAAGAAAGAGATATCTGCCATTCTTGATCGGAAAACCAACTAAAGTTGCCGTTCACCCATACTCCGATATTGTGAATATCACGCCTCCCCACATGATTCTCGGACCCGACATAAGGAAAGAAAAAATCTCTGACCTGCGCCCGGTCATCCATCCCGACCAAAATATTGCCGTTACCTAATACAATGGGTCGTGCCATAAATTATCAATTTTATCTAACAAATACCTCATCTTCTAAACACGCCACCATTTCATCTTTGGCTGAAACCTGGCGCATTTTGTTTGCCAGCTCCCTTTCCCGAAAAACCTCCTCTACCCAATCGGCAAAATCGTTTTTGCCTTCATTGACATGATGAGTGAATTTTTCATTATCCATCTCCCGTAAAGAGTAATAAAGATCTGCCAAGTCAGACAGTATCTCACCGCCACTGACCTCAAAACAATAAGCTACAGGAATGATATATTTTCTCATCCAAACACCGGATCTTTCATTATTGTCATTACTGTCACTCATAACTGGTATATCAAATTACTCCAAACACACCACGAACGCCAAAACGAACACAACCATTAGCGATCAGGCCTGAGCCGCTTCCGGCACCCACCCGCCAAGATCTTCTTCGGTCTCTTCTTTCTCATTAGCCAATCGTCGCTCTTTTAAACGCATTTTGAAATCATTCAATACATTCATAAAGGCAATAAAGGCCTCGTAAGGCGATTCATAGGGACTAAAATATGTATGCACATCACCATCATTGAACCATTTGGTGCACATATAATAAAAGTGGTCCGAGGTTTGAAGTTTGCGCCAGGTATCTATGATCTCGGGATCCTCGGTGGCCAGTACTTCTTCTTCTATTTCATAAATAGCCCGCAAGGCATCATTCTGCATATCATTGGAACGCCAGGCCGACAGGTCTCGCTCCACATCAGCCCATGTAACATAATTGTGGGCATCGATCTCCCCCACCGGCGAATACCTCTCTATCGCCTCACTGGGAGTGACAAAATCGTTATCGGGATGACTAAGTATTTGACCCGGCAACGCTCTCATAAAATCAAAAATGCCGGTATCTTCCCATTGATGCTCCCCGAAGGTCTCATAATCCATGAACAGATTGATCATCTCCCCGGCTCCATTATGGCCCGAAACCCAGTTGGCGAACTTCTCGGCAGTTAACGGGTACTCTTCCCAACTGCGCTCGCCAAAACGAAAAGCTATATCGTCAGAAAGCTTGTAATTTTTAAGCAACAACGGCAAAGACGGATTACCCAGAGCATGGTAAAGGAAGTTGGGGCTGCGCCAACCCAGAATATGATCCGCACCTTCGGCCAAAACTCCTCGGTAACCCATCTCCGCCACCGCGCCTGCCAGTTCATTGTTATAGATCAACTCAGTGTTGCGAAATACCTGAGGAGTTACTCCGAACAACTCCCCAACCGCCCTGGTATGCAGATCCACCTGCCGCTGAAACTCCTCCCTGGAATAAAGAAACGCCAGAGAATGATAATAGGTTTCACTTAACACTTCTACTCGTCCGGTCTCGACCATTTCAATAAAGCTTTGCAACACCTCCGGCATATACAAAGCGAACTGCTCCAGCGCCAGACCGGAGAAAGAAAAACTGATCCGAAACTCCGGGTGGCTTTTCAGCAGATCCAGCAGTAAATAATTGGTCGGCAAATAACATTTATTGGCGACCTTTTTCATTATCCTCTTATTGTTGAGATCATTCTCTCCGGCCTCGTTAAAATAATCACCGGAACCTATGTCAAACACGTTGGACCGTCTGACCCTAAAAGGTTGATGTACTTGGAAATAAAAGCAGACTGATGACATGTTCTATATAACAACTTAACTGATAATATTTACTTAATAGATACTTGATATATTCAAAACGTTAGCTGCACTGCAACTGACGATAAATATCCACACATTTACGCCCGGCCAATGACCAGTTTATCTTTCCTACCTCCTGGCGACCGTTAGAGGTCAGGCAGTGCTGCAAAGCCGGATACTTGAGCACATATATCACCTTGTTGGCCATATCATCAACATCCCAAAAATCGGCTTTTAAAGTATGACTGGTTATCTCACTTACTCCCGACTGTTTCGAGATCAAAACCGGAGTATTATAGACCATCACCTCCAGCGGTAATATACCGAACGGTTCCGAAACCGAAGGCATAATATAAATATCGGCCGCTTTGTATGCCATCCTTAGAGGTTTGCCCGTCAACCAACCGGCAAATAAAAATCGATCCGACAACTGATGCTCGGCCACCTCTCGCATCATCTGATGCTCCATATCGCCCGATCCGGAAACCACGAAAACAGCTTCCGGGCAGTACTCTTTAACCCGTTGAGCCATTTTCACAAAATAATCGGGACCTTTTTGAAAAGTTATCCGGCCGGCAAATAAAACTATCTTATAACCGCTACGCTTTAAGCGATCCAGTGATTCCGGCAATTGTTCGCTTTCAACCGAGGAATACTCCTCTTCATTCACTCCATTATGTACCACCGATATTTTATCAGCCGATACACCGTAACGATCCATTAAAACTCGTTTGGTCAGGTTAGAAACCGCCACCACTCGATCGGCGGCATGAAAAGCTTTTCTTTCTATATCATATATACACTGATTAACATCATCCCCGCTGCGATCAAACTCGGTAGCATGAATATGTACTACCAACGGCTTTCCGCTGACCCTTTTCGCTTCAACGCCGGCCTCGAAAGACAGCCAATCGTGAGCATGAATAATGTCATGATCGGCTCTATGCGCCACCTTGCGGGCCAATTTGCCATATCTCTTCACCTCCTCATATAAACTACCGGCATAAGGGATATCCTCCTCCGGCATCTCGGGTAACTGCTCCCTGTAGCGAGAATACACCTGCGACGTGATATAAGGCATCAGCAACACATTCAGCTGATTAACTTCCACCGAACCGGGTGATGGGTTGGGAGTGCTGTCGGCAAACCACATTTTACACGGGGTTTCGCCCAAATCCACTTGTTTGGGTAAAACAAAATTCAAATCCACACCCGAATCAACCAACGCCTTGGCCAATCCACGGCATGCTACCCCCAAACCGCCACTGTTGTGAGGCGGGAATTCCCACCCAAACATTAGTACCTTCATAAGCTTAATGAGTATTGTAACATAAAAAACTAATTTTTAAGTTTTCCACATGTTAATAATCACCCGTAGACCAAGTGCGGCCGTAAGAAGTTAAGATATAGGGATATATCTCCAACAAAGCAAAAAATAAACTCAAGATAACCGGCCCCAAAACAAACCCGATCGGACCCAACAATGCTATTCCGCCCAACACCGAGACCAAAACCATGAGCGGATGGATCTGCATTTTTTGGTCTACCAAAATAGACCCCAAATATTCATCTATGATAACAATAGCAGCTAATCCCCAAAACAACAACCCGACAGCACTAACTGGTTCCTGAGTGAACATATAAAGCGCGGCCGGAACAATTATTAATATCGGTCCCAAAATAGGCAGCATGGAAAAAACCGCCGCAATAGCTCCCCAAAAAACCGGATTAGGAACTCCGAAAATAACCAGTCCGGTTCCAATAACAAACCCCTGAATGATCCCCACCAATAACCGGCCCCTGGCCACGGCGTTCACCGCCCTTTTCATATTACGCAAAACCAGATCAGTATGATCTTCACCCAAAGGACTGAACTTCCCCACGGTCGACCTTAAGCTTTGACCATCACGAAACAGATAAAACAGCGAGAGGATCATGATAAAAGCACCCACTCCCAAGCGGAAAGCACCGGCCACCACCGTATCAAAATATCCGACAATACGCTGAACACTTAAACGCAGAAATTCTTGCGGCTCGGCAACTCCGGTTAAAAGATCCAAAGAAACAAACGGCACTACACCCTCTATTCGATCACCGACATTTTGCCACAGATCGGCAAAAAAGAACTCGTCTTCCATAAATCGATAGGATAACTCGGCCGCCTCTTGAAATAACAAAACGCCGAACAAAGAAACAGGCAGAAGAATTAACAGCAGCACCGCAATAGTGCTTAAAAGGGCCGATAAGTTACTCCAGGGAACTTTCGCGGCGATCCGTTTATGAACCGGCCAAAAAACTATCACTATCACCGCCGCTAAAGAAATAGCCGAGAGATAAGGCCAGAAGACCAAAAAAGTTAACATCAAAACCCCGACTAAAAGCACTAAAAAAAACCAGAACTCATAGCGGGTCTCCCACATATATTTAAATTATAACATAAATATCTTAATCGGCATTCATCTGGGTATCGTTCTTATAATAAAGCCGCCACAACAACCAACCGACAGCGATCAATAACACCGCTACCAAGAAACTCAGAAATAACACATCTTCCCATTTTGCTATCTGCAAGGCATATTTTCTATAATGTTCCCCCGCCTGCCATCCGATAAGAGCAAACGCTGATGCCCTGACCATTACTCCGATAAATGTAATAACACAGTAGTTTACGATATTAAATCTGATCGAGCCGCAAAAAAGCGCCACCACGGCACTTGGCACCACCGGTATCACCCGAAAGAAAAATAAACCCGATTCGTCCAAATGGGTCTGGTCCAGCCGGCGTTGCAACTTTTCCATATCGCCTCGGGTAATACCCAGAACACGACCCCAACGATCTATCACCACACCCCCCGCCCAGCGAGCTAAAAAATACCACACCAAAGAAGCCGCCAACATACCGGTGGCATAAATAAAAGCGATCCCAAATATTAGAGTCAACCAGAAAGAAAGACCCGAAAGATCCTGCAGAAAAACAAAACCGGACAAGGTCATTACCGTAGGTGAAGGAAGGGGGGCTATCAACTCTTCAATAAAAGCACCTCCCAACAACCCCGCTACCCCCCACTCCGTAAGATAAGTTTCGATAATTGTAATGGCTTGATCAATGAACATAATAAGTTTTGATAGTTCACAGCTCTAATAATGTCAACCTGTTTCTTTGGGTATTTTCACCCAATAAAGATCGGGGTTGATGATCGACCACTGCACTATAATATCATTTTTAAATTTAACACCCTATCAACCACCCCTTACTCATATCATTCTTCATAACCGTGATAAATACTTATTCGAGAAATATTTCCTGGAAGTTCGTTTTTGACAGAACTTTTATTACCTTATCGTGAGCTCGTGTTCCAAGATCACGTCACCTTCGCTGAACAAAAACTTTCCTTCAAAAAAACTGTCCTGTAAAAAGAGCGGCATCCAGTAAAGATCATCCGGCCACATCTCATTAAACGGGATATTATCAATGTGAAACCATTGCGGTTTCATCTCTTCACTCTCTCGCGGCTGGCCGACATACTCCCGAACTTTAAAAATAGTGACCGCCAAGAACTCCGCCTGAGCTTGAAATTCAAAATCCAGCTCCCCCAATCTTTCCAACCGCTCAGCCACGATCCCGGCTTCTTCTTCCAGCTCCCGCCGGGCCGCCTCCTCTACCGACTCCCCTTCATTCACTTTACCGCCAAAACCGTTCCACCGCCCTTCGCCAAAGCCGCGTTTTTTCATTCCCAACAACACCTTGGGATGTTGGTGGACTATACAAAGCGTTGTTTGTTTTGACATTATCATCTGGCGCTTTAATAGATCACTGAGCAATTAACAATGATCGACTATACCGCTCAACAGTGATAATTGATTATAACATACAGACACCTATGCCAAGAGCCCC
>CAYLYL010000014.1:0-14519 GCA_964388095.1 uncultured Candidatus Saccharibacteria bacterium
GGATAACTGATAGTTTTCTGGGAGGAATTATAAAGCTATATTACTTAAATATTTATGATAAATGAAGAAATAACCCCTTCTCGAGGAGATGATGAAGCGGAAAAAACCTCGGAAAATTTGGAAGCTTCTGAAACCCCACCAGGTAGTAAGGTGGAAGGAAAAACCGTAGAAGAAGGAAAGGAGGTGGGGGAGCAGCATTTGTCTCGTATAGAAAATATTTTGAGTTCACAAAAATTACTGTCCGGGATGACCTGTAAAGAGGTGGGCGGAGACCAGCTTGATGATGGAACCATATTAAAGGTTTTACGCGATCAGAAAACAACAGTTATAAACTCTATTGTGGAATTAAATAAAAAAGAAGAGAGAACAAGCGTGACTCTTGTGCTGGAGGGTTATACTGAAGAGATGGGAGGTAAAAAGGTCTTATGCTTAGAATTAAAAGGGGTGGCCTTAAAAAAATTGATATAAGACATCGGATCTTGTTACTCGCTAGTTAGTTATTTTATCAGCCATTTTTCAAACGGCTAAGTTTATGAGAAAGAGGGCTCAAATGCTTAAGACCTGATAAGATGCAAGCGGGAATTGTTTCTAAGATCTTTTTAGAAATTAAATCATTTTATCCGAAATTGTTCTCTTCGGTTTTAGGAAGTAAGAACTTCTATCATTCAAAACCGGAGGGGGCAATAGAGCAAAAGTTTTCCAAAGCACTTCGCTTACCGCCAACGTCGGGAACTATTTTAACCCATAATACTTAATAATAACCCCCAATACATCATATGACCCGAGAACTGTTAACTATCAAAACCACCCGGAACAAACAAGTGGTCGATATTAGCGAACATTTGAGAGATCTTCTTGGTCGTACTCAACCGGCGGACGGGTTGTTGCAGCTTTCGGTTATGCATACCACTGCCGCTTTGACCGCCGCCGATCTGGATCCCGGTACTGACCTGGATATGCTGGATGCCTTCTATGGCATGCTGCCGGATATGGATTTTCGCCATCCTCATAACCCCGAACATGCGCCGGACCATATTTTGGCGGCCCTTATCGGTCCCGATCTTACTATCCCGGTAGAGAAAGGGGGGCTGATGTTGGGCACCTGGCAAAGTCCGGTACTTATAGAGTTTGACGGACCGCGAGAGCGCAGGATAGCGGCTACCTGCTTGAGTTTTGAAACAACCTAAAATCGGGAATATTAACTTACTTGTAAAAAGGCGGTTTTTCCGCCTTTTTACTATTTTAAAGGGGTTTGCTCAAAGGGTGGGTCAAAAGTGAAAAACTGTGGATAAAATAGTTGTAAAGTGGGACAAAGTGTAATAAAATGTCATTCAGGTGGGATGAAGTGTCATATCTCACCTTAAGACCCACTTTTATGCTAATAGGAGAATATACTCATCTTCTGGACAGCAAGAAGAGAATATCTCTTCCGTCCAAGCTCCGAAAAGAGCTGGGTCAAAAGGTAGTGGTAACACACGGATTGGATAACTGTTTGTTCCTGTATTCGCAAAAAGAATGGAAAGAAATATCAGCCAAATTGGCGGAGTTGGGAATGGCGCAGGCAGATAGTCGAGGATTCAGTCGATTTATCCTTTCCGGGGCGGTGGAGTTGGATATTGATAGCGCCGGTCGTATTCTGATACCGGATCATTTGCGAGAGTTTGCGGCTTTGGAGGAAAGGGTGGTGTTTGCCGGAGTCTATAACCGGATAGAGGTTTGGGATGAGAGTAAGTGGCGGGAGTACAAAAAGCGAATTGAGCAACAGGCCGATATGATGGCCGAGAAACTGGGGGAGACCGGTATGCTCTAAGTAGGGATATGAGACATAAACCTGTTCTTTTACAAGAAGTTCTGGATAGTTTGGCGATCGAGTGTGGCGATCGGGTGTTGGACGCCACGGTCGGTTCCGGCGGACATTCTCTGGCTATGTTGCAGGCCGCTGATGAGGTGGAGCTTATCGGACTGGATGCCGACGGTGAGGCCTTAAAACGTGCCGAAGAAAAGATAGCACAAGCCGGGTATCACAACTACCGGTTGCTTAAAAGTAATTTCCGCTATTTACCGGAAGCATTGAAGGGATCGGGAGTGCTGAAGGTCGATAAAGCGCTTTTTGATCTGGGAATGAGCAGTGATCAGTTGGATAGTTCCGGCCGAGGTTTCAGTTTTCAAACCAATGAGCCGCTGTTGATGACCTTTGATGATAAGGTGACCGAGGATACTTTAACCGCCAAGGAAATAGTCAATAACTGGGAGGCAAGTTCGCTTCAAGATATTTTTCGCGGGTTTGGCGAGGAAAGATATGCCGGCCGGATAGCTCGAGCGATAGTTGAGTATCGACAAGGTAAGATCGTTGAAACCACCGAGGAATTGGCAGAGGTGATCAGCCGAGCAGTACCTTCGGCTTACCGACGAGGTCGAATACATCCGGCGACACGATGTTTCCAAGCTCTTAGAATGACCGTAAACGATGAATTAACCGGATTGCGGATAGCTCTTGAAGCTTTGCCGCAACTGGTTAGACCGGGAAGGGTAGCGGTGATAGGTTTTCATAGTTTGGAGGATCGGATGGTCAAAGGGCGGTTTCGGGAATGGGAAGATGAGAGTTTGGGCCGTCGTCTCAACAAGAAGCCGATAATTGCCGGCGAGCAAGAGATAGCTAATAACCCCCGTTCTCGTAGTGCCAAATTACGAACCTTTATTTTTGAATAAATAAAACAGCGTCTATCCGGAACATTGTAGTACAAGCTCGTTTGCACCTTTTACAATAACCTTAGGAAGTCAAATTTAAAAGATCTATTTTATTTAAAGATATCTAAACCGTTGGGAACCGGCACAAATTAATTTGATAACTATATATTTATCAGTTGAAGTAATCTAATATTATGAATAACAAAAAGAGAGTTAAAAAAATACAAAGTATGCCGCGCTGGCAGATCGGAGCAGCTTCTACGGTATTAGGTCTGTTTGTCGGTTTGGTAGCGGTTTATTGTTTGCTGCTTCTAGGCACGGTCTCCAATATTACCGAGTACAGTGAATTAGAGGAGAAAACTCCGTCGTTGTCTTCTGAGGTAAGTGAAATGGAATTTCAATACCTGGCTATCAAGAATGAATTAAATAAAGATCTGGTAGGAGAAACGGGGTTGGTAATAGCACAAGATCCCGAATATATCAGGACTCAGGCACTGGGTCACTATGATCCGCTACATACTCAATAACTTGGACTTTTACTGATGGTTAAATGAACTATAATAACTATCGGCTATGATAAAACAAACCTGGCGATTATGGAGTATTGCGATTTTAATATCATTCGGCATTTTAATAACCGGCGGAGCTTTGTTTCGTATTCAGGTGCTGCATAGTGACAGTTATGTGCAACAGGCAGGTCAACAGTATCTCAATCCTAACTATTATCAAGAGCAACGCGGGGAAATACTATATCAATCGCCCGGAGGTGAACTGGTTCCTTTGGCATCAACCAAAACCGGTTATATGGTCCAGGTGGACCGCAGTAGAATAGATAAAGACCCGGAAGAATTATGGCAAAATTTAGCGGAAGCGGTTGGTTTATCGGTTGAGCAAAATGAGCAATCGATGGTTGATCGTTTGCGGGGTAATAAGGGTCACGTTGATGTTCTGAGAAGATTGTCCGCTGAAGAGGCGGCACAGGTCAGGGAGCTAAATTTAAGAGGGGTTTTTGTTAATCCGGAGCATTGGCGTTATTATCCCGGCGGGTCGGTAGCTGCTCATTTGACCGGGTTTGTGGGTTATGGTGATAAGGGGCGTCAAGGTCAATACGGGTTGGAACGAAGCTATGATGAGGTCCTTTCCGGCAGATCGGAACAAGGCAAGTGGGATCTGTTTGCCGAGGTGTTTGCCGGTTTTACATTGGAAGAGCAAGAGGACGACACAGTTGATCTCGTCACCTCTTTGGATGCCATGGTCCAGTTACAGCTGGAGGAGAAACTCAAGCAAGTAAAACAAGAATGGAATATGAAAATGTCCGGCGGGATAATTATGGATCCTCAAACCGGTGCTGTTAAAGCAATGGCTGTTTATCCTGCCTTTGATCTCAATAATTACTCGGAAAATGTTGACGGATCTTTCTCCAATCACAATGTGGAGCGTTACTATGAGATGGGTTCGGTAGTGAAGCCGATAACTATTGCTGCCGGATTGGATGCCGGAGTTATAGAGCCGGAAAGTGAGTATTACGATGAGGGGCGGATGGATATTGACGGTCACACCATTTCCAATTTTGACGGGCGAGGCCGGGGATATATTGATATGCAGGAAGTGCTGAATAATTCGGTTAACACCGGAGTGGTGCATATTATGGATGAGATGGGTAGTGACCAATTTGCAGAGTATATGAGGAATTTTGGCTTGGCCAGGAAAACCGGTATTGATCTGCCTAACGAGTCTGAAAATGAGCTTAGAAATTTCGACAGCCCCCGCCGGGTGGAGTACGCCACTGCTTCTTTTGGTCAAGGTATTGCGGTAACTCCGATCGGCATGGCCCGGGCTTTGTCGGCATTGGCCAACGGTGGCAGGGTAGTAGAGCCATACGTAGTGGAATCTTATCGCCGGACCGGAGGAGAGTTGGTGCCTCTTGATCGAGGAAAGGAGGAACAGGTAATATCAGCTGAAACATCCGAAACTATAACTCGGATGTTGGTTAATACTGTAGATGAGGCTCTGATGCAGGGGAACTTCAAAAAAGAGCGATATTCGATAGCCGCCAAAACAGGAACCGCTCAAATGACAGATATGACCTATGGCGGCTATCGGGATGATGCTCATCTCCATTCTTTCTTTGGTTATTTCCCGGCTTATGATCCGCAATTTATGATCTTTATTTATGGTTTGGAACCTCAAGGGGTGCAGTATGCTTCTCAAACTATGACCGAACCCTTTATGGAGCTGACTGATTTTCTTATTAATCACTATGATATTCCGCCCGATCGTTGATCGGTCTGTTTTGGTAAGTAAACAATGTCGAGATCGTTAATTATATCTTATGAAAAGAATAGTCAAACCACTGGTAGTAAAGATATTACAATGGCAGGCGCGGGTGATGCTATGGAAATATCGTCCGCAGATCGCCGCTATAACCGGCAATGTCGGCAAGACCACCACTAAAGATATGGTGGCTGAGGTGTTGAGTGTAAAATATCAAGTACGAGCTAGCCGCAAAAGCTTCAACAGCGAACTCGGTGTCCCGCTTACTATTCTGGGGATGGATACCGGTTGGGGAAGTTTTCGTAAATGGTTCGGAATAGTTGCCCGGTCATTTATTTTACTGCTAAAACGGCAAGAGTATCCCGACTGGCTGGTGTTGGAAGTGGGAGCCGATCGACCCGGAGATATTGAGAAGATAACCAAATGGCTGCACCCCGACCTGGTCATAGTTACCCAAATGAGTGAACTGCCGGTTCATGTAGAAAACTTCTCATCGGTAGAGGAGGTAGTGCGAGAAAAATCATTTTTGATCAAAGCTCTTAAGCCGGATGGTAGATTGATCCTTAACTATGATGATCCTTTTTTTGAACAATTTAAAAAAGCGGCTCCGGTGTGGCCTTTTACAGTAGGAATGAATGCGGGGGCTGATATGACCGGTTCCAATTATCAAATAGTTTATGACGAACAACCAATGCCGACCGGTCTATCACTGAAAGTAGAATATCAAGGTAGCTGTGTACCGATGGTTTGTTCCGGTGTGGTGGGAAGGCAGTTGGTTTATCCGATACTGCAAGCGGTTTCGGTGGGTGTAAAAGAGGAAATGAACTTGGTGACTGTCAGTCGGGCTCTATATAATTTTACTCCGGCTCCGGGGCGAATGCGGATCCTCAAAGGCAGTCATGGGCGAATTTTAATAGATGACAGTTATAACTCTTCACCTTTGGCCGTTGAAAGATCTCTGTTCTCATTGAGCGAGATCGAGTCTCCGGGTTCTAAAACGGCGATCTTAGGTGAAATGCGGGAGCTGGGAGAGTGGGCGGCCGAGGCCCACCGTGATATTGGTCGCCGGGCCGGTGATGTTGCCGATCGGTTGATAGCGGTAGGAAAATATGCACAAGAGATGAAAGCGGGATTTCAGAGAACTGCTGATCGCAAAAAGAAGGTTGTCGTATTAGCTGATTCTCAAGAGTGTGCCGAGCAGGTTGAACAGTTGACCGCTGAACGGGAAGTTATTCTCATAAAGGGATCTCAAGGTGAGCGAATGGAGCGGGTAACCAAGGCCTTGCTTTCGCAGGAAGAAAAGGCCGCCGAGGTTTTGGTGCGGCAGGAAGAGGAATGGAAAAACCGCTAATGTCTATTTATCAAATAAAGTTATATTTATGAGCCATGAAGATCAACAAACAAAAAAATTAACCTCTCAGGAGATAGAGGAGTATAAAAAGCAGCTGGATAATGACTGGCAAGTGGCAGATGAAAAATATCTTAAAAGGGAAGTAGTTCTTGACAACTTTATTTCTGTTGTAGAAATGGTCAACCTGATCGCTGAGGCGGCGGAAGAAAATGGTCACCATCCGGACCTTTTATTGCATAGCTACAAGCGGCTTTTGATATCTTTGACCACTCACTCGATCGGGGGAATTACCGAGAAAGATATTCAATTGGCTAAGCGGGTAGATGAGCTGCTTTCGGCTTAAGTTAAGGTTGTCATTTGTATAAGTTACCTGCTTACATGGAAAGGGGTAAGGATTTTCAGTGCGATACTATTCGGAGAATTTTTGCAGTATTGCGGAAATTTGTTCCGGGTTTGAAGTATAAATATAGATATCCTGAATGCTGTTCGGTGCTCGGCAGATGGCCTTAATACCGGCCGGGATATTTTGAATCTTGACCCGGCGGGGGCCGTTCTTTACCTTCCTTATCGGACCTAATACTATTTTACTTACTTCGATCTGTTGCCTGACCTCGCGCAGTATTGGTTCCGCCGCCTCAATGATCGAGGTATGGCTTTTGCTGATCTTGCTTCCGGCTAAATGTTTGGTCATAAATTTTATTTTTGCCATTATATCGTTGTTAACGATCACAAGCAAAGCATCTCACTGAATATTTATGCCATTCCGGAATAGATAGTGATGTTGTTAAAAAGGTAAAAGCTAATTTACTGCGGAATTAGCCTGAACTTCCCATACTAATAGATATAGGTTTAACAGTTTTATCAACTGAAGTCAGGCAATGGTATCCGGATTCAAAAAAATCGAGCTCTATTTCTAAGCGATTAATTTAAGTACTTGAAAAACAAATGTGTTATAATTATAGTAACAGAACTATGAATCCAACGCTAATTATAAAGATCGGAGCATTTTCGTTAACATTACTGCTGGTTTTATCGGCAGTAGGAGCCGAACTAAGGGCTGAAAATAATGCCGCGGATCAGCTGCGTGACCTGGAAGAACTGCAGCAGGAGATAATGGAGGAAATGGAACAACAAGAAACACCTCCTTCTGACCTTGATGAGGATTCTGATGATCTGTTGGGTGATCAGGATGATAATAGTGAGCTTGATGACGAAGTAACGGAAGGACGGGATGAATCAGATGAAAAAAAACCGGAAAATGAGGACCGGACTGATTTTCAACAAGAGCTGGAACGCCTGGAGCGGGAACTGGAAGCTCTCATTGAGCGTGAAGATATGCGGCCGGAGCCTGAGCACCCCGAGGTCGAAATGACTGTGGAAGATCCGGAGGTGGAGGAAGAGGAAGAACCGCGAACCACTGAAGAGATAATGAGCGACCTTCAGCAAGCCGGTCTAATTTCAAAGGAGTATGGTCGGGAACTAAACCGGCGATGGAATGAGGAACAATTAACTGAAGAGCAGCTGCGCCAGGCATTGCGGGCAGCCGAATGGGAAGATGATAAAGAGACAGCCGAATCTCGGATAGCTGAGTTGCTGGAACCTGAAAGAAGGGGTTGGGATCATCTTGCCCATCTTCCGTCCGGGTTGCTTGCCGGTAATGAGCTGGAAGAATATCAAGCAAAGATCCCCTCCCGCGAGCAAATGGAGCAAGCGCCAAAAGAACCTGATTGGCAGCTGGAGGAGGTGGTATTAAAAACCAATGAGCAAAACGGACGAGAGTGGTATCAAATATCCGGTCAAGCTTCAACCGGACGGAATATTTTCTTGTTCATCTACAGCGATCCTTTAGTGGCACGATTGCGTACCAATCAGGACGGGAGTTTTAGTTATTACCTGGAACAGGATCTGGCAGAAGGTGAGCACACTGCTTATTTGGCAGAGATGAGCGAAGAGCGGCGGGTGCTGGCCCGGTCGTCGGCTTTAACCTTCCAGGTTTTGGAGCAAGGGGTTTTTCCGGGAGCTCGGGAAGATATGCCGGCCTCGGTTAAGGGTGGTGTTTGGTCCTGGCCGTTATTCGGTGTACTGGTCTCATTAATGATGATAATTCTGGGTTTGGGGGTAATATTCAGCGGTTTGCGACCTCGTCGCCGTTGATGGTTGTTCAACAAGAATTAAATAGTGATCTTATAGCGATCTTTGATCGCTTGGTTCGTTGTTCGTTGTTGATATTTATGTAATAATGTTTAGTATTATGGAAAATTTTCACAACAGACTAAAGCAGGACCCTTCATCTGCGGGGCATTATCATCCGATTACTCGCATTAATCGTCAGTTCAACCATATTTTTCAGCAAATGGGTTTTGAGGTGGCCGACGGGCCGGAGATCGAGAATGAATGGTATAACTTTGACGCTCTCAATATTCCGGCCGATCATCCGGCGCGTGATATGTGGGACACCTTTTGGCTTAAAGACCCCGATCGTACTGCTTCGCTGTTGCGTACTCACACTTCACCGGTTCAGGTCAGATATATGGAAGAACATGAAGCTCCGGTTCGGATCATTGCGCCCGGTAAAATATTTCGCAACGAAGCCACTGATGCCACCCATGAAGCTCAGCCGTTTCAAATAGAGGGGTTAGTGATAGACAAAGGGATAACCTTAGCTCATCTCCGTACGGTTCTGACCCGGGCTATGAAGGAACTTTTCCACTCGCAACTCAAATTTCGATTTCGTCCCTCGTATTTTCCCTTTACTGAACCGTCGGTGGAAATGGATCTTTCCTGTTTTGCTTGCCAAGGGTCGGGATGCGGTATGTGTAAAAGAACCGGTTGGATCGAGATGTTGGGAGCCGGAATGGTTCATCCGGAAGTTTTAAATAACGTAGGGCTGGATCCCGAGAAATGGCAGGGTTTTGCTTTCGGCGCCGGTACCGATCGGTTGGCAATGTTCAAATACGGACTGGATGATATCCGTTTACTTTACAATGGCGATCTCAGGGTTGTTAATCAGTTCTGATACTATTAATCGGCATTATCCATAGTTGCCGCTTGCTAATTACCAACTGCTGTTTAATAAATATTTAATTAATTATGTTGATCTCATATTCTTGGCTTCAGGACTTTATAAAAGAACCTTTGCCGGCTCCCGAGGAGCTGGCCGATAAACTGTTAATGCACAGTTGGGAGGTGGAAGATATCTACCCGGTCGGAAATCAATATCCGGGGGTGGTAGTAGGTTATGTGCAAGAAGCAAAGAAACACCCCAACGCTGACCGTTTAAGTTTGTGCCGGGTCGATATCGGAGAAGAAAAGCCGGTGGAGATAGTCTGCGGCGGAGCCAATGTGGCGACCGGTCAATGGGTGCCGGTGGCTACGGTGGGCAGCGTGCTGCCTAACGGAGTTAAGATCGAAGCGGCCGAGATCAGAGGGGTGGAGTCCCGGGGTATGATCTGCTCGGCTGCTGAGTTGGGCGAGGAATCTGACAGCGGGCGGGATATAAAGGTACTGGAAGGGGGGTTAAGGCCGGGGCAGCTTTATGACGAAGTGCAGGAAACCGGAGTTGATACCGTTCTGGATGTTGATGTGCTGCCTAATCGGGCTTCGGACTGTCTTTCTCATCGCGGAGTGGCTCGCGAAGCGGCGGCCGTTCTGGGTCTTACTTTTATTGATTATCATATACCCACAAATTCGGAAAAATACAGCGAACAACTAACCGTAGATATTCGTAATTCGGAACGTTGCCGGCGGTATATCGGAGCAATGGTCACCGGTGTTAAGGTAAAAGAGTCGCCGGAGTGGCTGAAGGGCAGATTGCGGGCCGTGGGTTTGCGCCCGATAAATAACATAGTTGATGCTACCAACTATATTATGTATGCCACCGGTCAGCCGTTGCATGCTTTTGATGCCGGAAAATTCACCACTGATCCTCAAAACGGTTATCGGGTGGGGGTAAGGCCGGCCGAAAAAGATGAGACTATAATAACTTTAGATGATGTAGAGCACCCCCTTCCCGAGGAAGCTACTGTTATTACCGATGAATTGAATGACAGCCGACCTATGGCGGTTGCCGGAGTTATGGGCGGGAAAGATAGCGGAGTAACTTCCGAAACCACCGAGCTGATACTGGAAGCTGCGGTATTTGATCCGGCCCTGACCAGATCCACCGCGCGCCGCTTAAAGAATGTCACTGATGCCAGCAAACGCTTCGAAAACCGAGTCAGTCCGGTTTTAGCGGAATTGGCGATGCCGGCTCTGATCGAACTACTGAAAGATATTGCCGGGGGCTCGGAATTCGCTGTTTTGGATCAGGCCGACGAATATCCGCGACCGGTCCAAAAAGCAGAGCCGATAAAAATAACTCCTTCCGATGTTAACGATCTGTTGGGCTCCAGTGTTTCTGTTGCGGAGATCCAAGATATTATGAAACGGCTGCGGTTTGAGGTGTCCGGAGGTGGAAATGAGTTGACGGTTCGCCCGCCGGCCGACCGGACCGACATTACCCGTACCGTTGATGTAATAGAGGAAGTGGGGCGTCTTTATGGTTATAATAAAATAGCCGAACAGGAACTGCCGGAACCGTCTCAAGCTCCGCGGGTCAACCCGGAATTTTATTGGGCGAATAAGATACGAGATATTTTGACCGATGCCGGCTGGAGTGAAGTTATGACCTATACTTTGCGGGAAAAGGGCGAGTTGGAGATAGCTAACCCCTTGGCTCGTGACAAGGCCTATTTCCGATCCGAGCTGAGCGAGGGATTAGAAGGTGCGCTGGAGAAGAATAGTAGATATTTGGATCTCTGGGGTAGTAAAACGGTTCGGGTGTTTGAGATCGGCAAGGTGTATCAGGGCGGTCGGGAAGTATTGAAATTGGCTTTGGGCGCCCGGAACAAGAACGGACCGGATACGGAAGAGCTGCAGAAGGGTCTTGATATGCTCGCTATTCAATTGCGACTCAAAATAAAAAGAAAGCAGGAGCAGAAAAATGCCGTTTGGGAAACCGATCTGGAGGAACTTATCAAAGACCTCCCGACACCCGAGGATCATTCCGACCTGAAAGATCTTTCCGAGAACATAACTTACCACAGCATCTCGCCATACCCTTATTGTTTGCGTGATGTGGCGGTATGGGTACCGGAAAAGGAGCTCCCCGATGAGGTGGAGCGGGTGATTAGAGACAATAGCGGCGAACTGCTGGTTAACTGTTACTTGACCGATACCTTCCAAAAAGAAAAGAGCATTTCCTACTGTTTTCGGTTGGTTTTTCAGTCTCATGAACGCACCCTTAGGGATGAGGAAGTGAACGAGATCATGGATCGGGTATATTCCGCTCTGGATGATCGGGCGGGTTGGCAAACTCGTTAATGATAACTGTCCTTGTATTTCTGTTATCCGACCATTGGTGTTGTTTCGGGAGCTAGAATCGGCAAAAAAAGCCGTAACAAAGGCGTTTTTAGTTGTAGGCGGTGTTGAAATATGCTAAAATAGTAGTGAAAATTTGGATTGTGCGGTAAGTATCTATCCAATAACAACAATTTTATCTGCCAATGTGAAGTTCGTCTCTGGCGAATGGAGAGGAGGTTTTTAAAAAAGAAGTGAAAATTTAACCGGATATTAAGATATAACAAATGGCTAACAAAAAAGATACTCAACAGTATACCGGTAAGGATATTACAGTACTGGAAGGGCTGGAGCCGGTGCGACGCCGGCCGGGTATGTATATCGGGACCACCGGTAAAGAAGGGTTGAATCACCTGATCCGGGAGGTTTTTGACAACTCGCGGGATGAGGCCATGGGAGGTTATGCCGACCATATTGAGGTCACTTTGCTGCCGGGTAACCGGGTACGGGTGGCGGATAACGGTCGTGGTATACCGGTTGATACTCACGAAAAAACCAAGGTATCTACTCTGGAAACTGTTATGACAACTCTGCACGCCGGTGGAAAATTCGGCGGTGAAGGTTATAAAATATCCGGCGGACTGCACGGGGTGGGAGTATCGGTGGTTAATGCATTATCAACTTATGCTCGAGCTGAAGTGCATCGCGACGGTGAGATCTATACTCAGGAATATAACCGCGGTCAGCGCAAAAGCAAAGTAAAGAAAAGCGGCTCTACCAAAAAGCACGGCACTATTATCGAGTTCGAACCGGATCCGGAAATTTTCCCAGAGATCGCCTATGACTGGAAGTGGGTGGTTAACTATGCTCGGGAGCAGGCCTATCTGGTTCCCGGCCTGCGGGTGACGGTGCTTGATGCGCGCGAATACGACGGTGGCGGATACCAAAACAGAATCCGTTCTTTTTCAAAGAGTTATGGGCTGATCTGCCTTCACTTACTTATTATTTTGAGGGCGGTTTGGTTTCGCTGGTCAAATTTACCAATATGGGTCAAAAACCGATCCATAAAAGCATCTTTAGTGTTTCCAAGCAAGTGGGAGATGAGGATGCTTATGAGACGGTAGAGATCGCCCTGCAGTATATTGATGATGTATCGGCCCGAATCTTGCCGTTTGCCAACAATATTTACAATGCCGAAGGAGGAACTCATGTTACCGGTTTTAAAACCGCACTAACCAGGACTTTGAATAACTATGCCCGCAAGAACAATCTGCTAAAAGAGAAAGATGAAAGCTTTACCGGTGATGATGTACTGGAAGGTTTGACCGCGGTGATAACTGTTAAGCTGGGCGAGGTTCAGTTTGAAGGTCAGACTAAAGGTAAATTGGGTTCGGTAAAGGCGCGCAGTCTGGTGGACTCGGTTTTCAGCGAAGCTTTTGAGGCCTTTCTGGAGGAAAACCCGGATGATGCCAAAGCTATTGTTCAAAAGGTCAATCTGGCCCTGCGGGCCCGCAAAGCCGCTAAAGCGGCCAAAGATAGTGTATTGCGCAAAGGAGCTCTCGAGGGGATGACCTTGCCCGGCAAGTTGGCCGATTGTCAAAACGGGACGCCGCCTATTGATGCCGAGCTGTTCATTGTTGAGGGAGACTCGGCCGGCGGAACCGCCAAAACCGGCCGGGACCGCAAGATCCAGGCGGTTTTGCCGCTACGGGGTAAAATATTGAATATTGAACGGGCTCGAATTGACCGGGCGATGTCCTCGGAGCAGATCAAGAACTTGGTTATTGCTTTGGGTACCGCTATCGGTGATACCTTTAATTTGGACAAACTACGTTATCATAAAGTGATAATTGCTACCGATGCCGATGTGGACGGCGCTCATATTAGAACCCTGCTACTGACGCTGTTCTATCGCTATTTCCGACCAATGATCGAAGGTGGATATGTTTATATCGCCCTACCTCCGCTTTATAAGATCAAGCAAGGCAAGAAAGTGTACTACGTCTATACCGAAAAGGAAAAAGAGCAATTCTTGGGAGAAAATGCTCAACCGACCGATCAGATAGATTCCGAAGAAGAAGGGGAAGGCGAGGGTGAAGAAGCTGAAGCTGAAGCCGAAGCAACTGAACAAAAAGGCAAGGGCAAAATAAGTTTTCAACGCTATAAAGGTTTGGGCGAAATGAACTCCGAAGAATTGTGGGAAACCACCATGAACCCCGAGAATCGGGTGGTGAAGCAAATAACCATTGAAGATGCCGCCGAAGCCGATAAAATATTTGATGTCTTAATGGGAACCGACGTCTCTTCCCGCAAGGCCTTTATTCAAAGCAATGCCGACAAAGCTACAGTTGATATTTAGAACTTGACCAAAATATGCAAGCTTTGCGAAGCATATTTTGTTGTAAGTTCTTAACCCCGCTCCATTTTTGCCCCAAGGTTACCTAAACAACGCGTGGCCGAATAGGCCATCCCTCGACGGGCGCAGCGTTGTTCCTTTGGTTGTCTATTCTGGCAGTTAAGTAAACCACAAGCTCCTACTTGGTTTCGCAAAAACGGGGCGGGGTTTAGAAGACAAAGGAGCGAACGAAGTGAGCGACTATATTTTTCTTAACCCAGCACTTATTTTACACTTGTCACTATCCAGTAGCTGCTAGGTATTTACTGCAATACTCCCCCCAACAACCACTTAATTTCACCAGTAAAATAAGTGCTGGGTGAACAACTTAAATACTGGATAGCGAGGACCAAAATAACAAAAACCTTGACATATTTTCTTATTAGGTGTATAATCTTAAGTACTTAATTATCACTGTCAATGATAATTAAATTGTTCTTTAAAAAGTGTGTTCTCCTCTGGTGAAACTGTGGC
>CAYLYL010000015.1:0-1723 GCA_964388095.1 uncultured Candidatus Saccharibacteria bacterium
CTGTACCAAGAGGGAGTGGAATTGACCATAAAAATGTAGTTAACAGTAAAATTTATACTCTAAGTAATTACAGTTTACTATGTTATGAGTGCCTGTCAAAAGTCGCAAGTTCTTGCCTGAAGGTTTCGGTACTCCGGCCGTGGTCGGTATTATGGGTGATCGGGTAGTGATCTCGACCGCGCCGGAGGGTCAGTTAGGCGCGGTCGATCAGGATACTACTTTTACGGTGATCAAAAACGGGCAAATCGCTGACGCCTTTCGAACTTGGTTCAAATTACTGTGGGAGGCCAGTTCAGTTTTGAGCCGGAAGAAGAAAAAGAAAAATCCTTAAGCTGTTATAATTCAGGAACAGAAAGGCGAATAAGTTCTAAGGTTTTTATCTATTCTGTTTTGTCGTTAAGGAGGTTTATATGATGCAACACCTCATCCCACCCATAGACCCGCTGGATGTTGCCTGCGTTAGGTGTGAAGTCACGGTTCCAGGGTGAGTCAAATAGTAAAGGTTTTGGCACGGTTCGGCTGACGTCTTCGATGTACTGCGGTGCGTCATCAACAAATATATCCAGCGCGAGTTGTCGGCAAACCTCGCTCTTGCTGATCTTTTGTTCGGTGTAGAGAGATTCTCTGGTGAAATAAACACGGTTTACCAGACCGGGAAAATGTTTCTTGAGCCAGCTATAAGTTTCCGGGGCGGCAGTTTCCGGGCGCGAGGTTACCACGAAAACTTCCATTGATGTTTGTAATTTTTGCACAACTTCAACGGCTTTTGAATGAGGAAGAGCTGCTTTGTGCTCCGGTGACCCATAAAAGCGCCGGATACACTCGATAATTTCTTGGCGGTCGTGACTCAGAACCTCCAACTGGAATGAGGTGACATCTTCACGAATAAGAGAAGTGCCGAACTGCTTGTTATGCCAATCGCAAAAAGCGCCAACGAAGTTCATTAATACATCATCCATATCGAGACCCACCCGGCAAACTCTGTTATCACCTTTTGTCTTCAAGTTCATTGGTGAGTATATTACAACCGGTAAGCTCAAAGAGCAACCTTTTATAAGCAAACACCTTACTAAATCGGTTACTCGCCCTTTAATGTTAAGATCGTTATTCATATAAGCCATTTTTTTAACGCGGAAGATGTAAAATTAATTTAGTACGGGGCTAGTTAATAAAAAGATCCACTCTTTCGAGCGGGTCTTTTTATTACAGTGTGGTGGAGATGGCGGGAATCGAACCCGCGTCCGAAGGGAAAAAAGACAGGTTTCTACGCGGTCTATCCGGCTTTAATGTGTTTTAACGCTCGATCGTTAAAAGTCGGCCAAAAATCAACCGAACGCGAGCCCCTAATTCTTGGAAAACATCCCGGGGCGGTGATGTTTTCCCAGTCCGAAGATTATTCCGCCCGAAATCATAATTTGCTTTGCAAATTTGATTGGGTAAGCGTTTTGAACAAAGTTCAAAAGCGCTTTTACCCGAGCCGAGATATCGGACATCTCCCGACCGGACGCGCTTAGCTTATTAGATTAAGCATAAGCGTAGGCAAAATCGTTGGCTCCGAAGTACGGAGAAGCAACGGCTTTTGCCTTTGCTACCACATTGTTGGCATTTGTTTTTGTTGAGGTCTTTTTAAGAGATACCCCAGCTCTACCGCGCCCCTGTCCTCATTGCACCTTCGTCGAAGCCGATCATCCCCGAAATCGCTCCGCCTACGGCGGACGATTGG
>CAYLYL010000015.1:1823-13146 GCA_964388095.1 uncultured Candidatus Saccharibacteria bacterium
CCGAAATCGCTCCGCCTACGGCGGACGATTGGCAAGCAATCGCGCTCTTCGAGAAGGGCGCGATGTGCTTTCGCCCGAAATTGCAATTTGTTTCACGACTTTGATTGTTGTATTCTTTCTACATAGTGTTTTCTTATTCGTTGTTTAACAGTATTACCCCACTTGGTTTTCAAAAAATACTCACGCTTATGGGCCTCGTATTTTGTTTTATATCTTTCTTGGTATATAAGTTGTAGTGGTCGACGATGTCTAGTAGCTTTTACTTCACCGTTATTATGTTTGGTCAACCTTTGTTTTATGTTGTTCGTAGATCCGGTATATAACTGATAATCTTTCTTGCTTAAGAGGATATAAACAAAATACGCCATAATAAATATTGATTTCAATTGTCAAAGACCTACTTGAGTTTCTCTTTAAACTCGCGGCTGATCTCCCGCTCCATATCCCGTTTTTTGATATCTTGCCGTTTATCGTGTTTCTTCTTTCCTTTGGCTAAAACCATTTCCAGCTTTATTTTCCTACCTCTATTATACATTGAAACTGGTACTAGTGTCAAACCCTTTTCTCTTTCTTTGCCGGCGAGGTATTTGAGCTCCTTTTTGCTTAGAAGCAGGCGGCGCTCCCGATAAGGGTCGTACTCTTTGGGAGTGTTGGCCGGCTGATAGGGGGCAATGTAGGCGTTCACCAGATAGGCCTGCTCATTTCTGATCTTGACGAAAGAACCGGCCAAGGAACCGTCAGCTCTTTTTACCGCCTTTACTTCAAAGCCGTACAGAGAGATGCCGGCCTCGTATTTCTCCAGCACCTCGTAGTTGAACAGCGCTTTTTTGTTCTTAATAAAAGACATAAATTATAAAAGACATAAAATAATATTTACATACAAAGGTTTTTAAGAATATCGGACATTTGCAGTTTTTAGTTTCAACGCACCTATCTTTTTGAGTTTGAACTATAAATAGTTCGGTGTTTTTTATTATCTTTAATTCTGGCGTATAATAAGTTACAATTGGTATTCTAAACATAAAAGGCAAATTTACCAAGTTATCAACTTAAATATCATTTCACATATTTGAACTATGAGTTTATTCAAACCACCCAAAAAAGGAGAGAAAGGAAGCAGCCGTTCCTCAAAAAACGGTAAAAAGAGCAACCAAGACCGCCGAGAAGGGGAATGGTTCTCGTCCTGGGGCAACGTCCCCGGCGGCGGCTCTTTCTGGAATAATATACTAACGGCAGTGCTGCTAATGCTGCTTCTGGTAATGCTTTATTCTTTAATGGTAGAACGGGAGGAGATCGAAGAGATCGGACTTTCTCGGTTGGCTCGGGATGTTAATGAGGGCCGGGTGGAAAGGATAGTAGAACGGGGCGAGCAATTGGAAATTTATTATCAGGACGAAACCGAAAAAGAGTCCCGATTGGCCGAAGGATCAAATGTAACTGAGGTGTTGGTTAATTTGGGGGTAGAACCGCAGAAATTACAAGAAGTAGAAGTAGAATTCAAGCGCCGCGCCGGTTTTGCTTTTTGGCTTATGACCATCGGGCCCTTTATTTTACCCCTTTTGCTCTTAATATTGATCGGTTGGTTTATTTTACGGCAGGCCAAAGGAGCCGGAATGCAGGCCTTTACTTTCGGTCAGTCCAAGGCCCGGATGATCATGCCGGGAGACAAAAAACAACGGGTAACTTTTCAAGATGTAGCCGGTGCCAAAGAGGCCAAGGAAGAATTGATGGAAATAGTGGATTTTCTTAAACATCCCAAAAAATTCATCAATATCGGCGCCCGGATACCCAAAGGCATTCTGCTTATGGGCGCCCCGGGTTCCGGTAAAACTCTGCTGGCTAAGGCGGTGGCCGGAGAGGCCAACGTGGCGTTCTTTTCCATTTCCGGCTCGGAGTTTGTCGAGATGTTCGTCGGGGTGGGTGCTTCCCGGGTTCGCGATCTCTTCAAGATGGCCAAGCAGAACGCTCCCGCCATTATTTTTGTCGACGAGATAGATGCTATCGGAAGAATGAGGGGTACCGGTATGGGGGGTGGCAATGATGAACGGGAACAAACTTTGAATCAGATACTGGTGGAAATGGACGGCTTTGAGCCCAATGAGAAGGTTATTATAATGGCGGCCACCAACCGTCCCGATGTACTGGATCCGGCTCTGCTTCGCCCGGGTCGTTTTGATCGACGGGTAACCATAGATCTGCCGGACAAAAAGGACCGCAAAGCCATTCTGGAAGTGCAAGTAAGGAATATTCCCTTGGAGGAGGATGTTGACTTTGAGGTGGTGGCGGAAAGAACTCCCGGATTTTCCGGAGCCGATCTTTATTCTTTGGCCAACGAAGCGGCTATTTTGGCGGCACGTGAGAACCGCAAGAAGATCCGACAAGGCGATCTTCTACAATCGATAGAAAAAGTTATGTTGGGTCCCGAACGCCGCAGCCATGTTCTTTCCGAGAAAGAGAAAAAGATCACCGCTTATCATGAGGCCGGTCATGCCTTGGTGGCCTCGGTATTGCCGAATACTGATCCGGTTCACAAAATATCGGTCATTTCCCGGGGGCGAGCGGCCGGTTATACGCTTAAACTGCCGGAAGAGGATCGTCGTATGCAGTCGCGGAAGGAGTTTGTGGCTGATATCGCTGTCTCTTTGGGAGGGTATGCCGCCGAAGAAATGATCTTTAATGATATAAGTACCGGACCGTCCAACGATCTGCAGATGGCTACCGCGGTGGCGCGTCAAATGGTAACCCGTTACGGAATGTCGGAGAAAATGGGTCCGGTAGCACTAGAAGGTGCCTCGGGAGAAGCTATTTACGGTACCAAAGGAGTGGATCAGAAAGAGTATTCGGAACGAGTTAGTGCCGAGATCGATGCCGAGGTTTCCGAGATAGTAAATCAGGGATTGGAAACCGCCCGAACAACCTTAACCCAATATTACGAAGTTCTGGAGGATATTGCTGTCAAATTGATGGAGGTGGAAAATCTGGAAAGACCGGAATATGAAGAAATACTAAAAAAACACGGTATTGAGGTTAAGCATAAAAACCAAGACCCCAAAGCTGATCAAAACGATCCGGAAAACAAGTAGGCGGTAAATACATAAGCGGCAGCGGTATTATACACTATACGCTGCGAACTTATTGACCGGCCGGCGGTTATCCACAAGCCCAAATGTTATTACTGTTGTAAAATTTATCCGGAACATGTCCAAAAACCTATTGACGTTTCCTGCCTGCCGGTTGGCCGGAAAAGACATCTGAGATCAGAGCTGAAAATAAGGCGGACCTACTTTAGGAGGTAGATAGGTAATGGTGTACGGTGCGTCGTCAATTCAACTTTAGTTGAATTCGGGACGCCAACGGCGGCTAGGATCCTGATTTTTGACACTTACTTATAGATTAGAGTCAAAATAATGAAGGATCATATCCGGGTAATAGGTTTTTAGATATGTTCCGGCAGCGGGTTGTTGTTATTTTATTAGTTATTTTATTAATTAATAGTAAATTAAAAGTTGATCATGAGTAAAAATAATCTAATAGTACTGATCATAGTACTTATAGTTATCGTGGTTGCCGTTATTGCGTCGGTGACTTACATATCTGAAGAACCGGAACCGGAAGTGGAACAAGAGTATGAGGAAGAGCTGGAAGAAGAGGAAGAAGGGGAGGAGATAACACTGGAAGATATTCCTCCGGTAGACACTACGGAGTTGTATGCTCACCTGGAAGAGGCGGCCCAACCGTATGTTGGTGAGGAGATAAGCGTTTATCTTTCCGAAGGGATCCCGCCGCAAGGGGCCCTGCGCGAGTTGGTCGGAGATTTTGAGGAAAATACCGGTATTGAGGTAGATCTAAATATGATCCCGTATCCCGATACCTATGACCGATATATAGCTGCGCTTAAAGAGGACAGGGCTGATGTGATAGATCAGGAATCGAAGTGGTCGGCCGGCTACGAACCGCATCTGGCTGATCTGAGAGAATATATGGAAGAACCGTTGCTTTATGAGAATTATGATATGGATGATTTCATTCAAGCGGGAGGTTTAGAGCTGTTTATCCATCCGGAAAGCGAAGAGCTTTTTGGTCTGCCGATGTTCGTGCACGCTCCCGGTCTTTACTACATTCCGGAACATTTCGAAAATGCCGGTTTGGTAGATGAAGAAGGCGAACCGGAGTTGCCAAGTACTCTTGAGGAGTATTATGAGTATGCCGAACAAATGACCGATGAAGACGCCGGAGTTTGGGGTACTATTTTGTCGGGAGCTCGGACCGGGATACCGGATGAGATAATGACCTACTACTGGGCTTCCGGTGGAGGTGCTTATTTCAACGAATATCTGGAACCGGATATTGATAATTCTTTAATGGTGGAGGTTTTGGATATCTATAATGATATTTATGAGGACGGGTATGCTCATCCGGATAGCCCGGAGACCGAGGTGGGTCCGGTGATCGATGCTATGCAGAACAACGAAGCCGCTTTTGGTTTTAACTGGACGATCTTTGCCGGTGCGACCATGGATCCTATGGCTGATCCGGATGATCTGAGCAATCCTCGCGTGGTGCCTTTTCCGCGGTTGAGCGATGATGCCGATCACTGGTTGCGACAGTCCGCTTTTGGTTTGGGAATAAGTGAAGATTCGGAGCACAAAGAGGCGGCAGCTTTGTTCATTCAATGGGCCACTTCGCCGGAGATACAAAGGATCATAGCTCAGGATTATCATATACCTGACCCGGCTCGGGTATCGTTGTTGAATGATCCTTATGTCAGCGAGATGTACCCTCATCATCAATATATGGAAGAGGCGTTGGAGAACTATGTCAGAAAAACACCGTTCATTCCTGAATGGCAGCAGGTGGATGATACTACGGCTATCTTCAAACAGCGGGCAATGGTCGGTGAGTTAAGCGCCGAGGAGGCCGCCGAACAAGCCGCTGAAGCATTGCGGGAACAAATGGAGGCTGAGGGATATCTGGATGAAGGCAGGACTTATCCTGATCATATGATCGGTCAGTAAAGAGTCGGGTAGAAGATATCGTTAAAAAACAAAAACACCGCGCCCAATCGGGCGCGGTGTTTTTGTTGATCTTAAAAGACAAAATTAACGATCGTGTAAATCTTATATCTTATATGTTAAAAAGGGAAACTTATGATGAATGATATTCTAAGCTTAAAGAAGCGGTTAGGGAAACTGATCTCCTTGGGGCGTGTTTTGATTTGAGGGTTAGATGACCAACCGGATTGACAGAGAGAAGAAGTGCTATTTTCTGATAATTCAAATTATCCACAAAAAAAGCTCTACTTAAGTAAGTGGAAAATTGTTATAATTGCCTACTGTAATGAGAGCGTAGGACCGGTGGGCTCTCAATATAATATTATTAGCAGGAATTATTATTAATTTTGTAAATTAAATTATTATGGAGAAAAAAACACTTACTATTCTGGTGGTAATAATACTGATAGTTGCTATCGGAATTGCCGCTTGGATCATGACCTTGGATACCGAAGATCCGATCGATGAGCCGGTGGATCCGGAACAGGAAGAGATGGAGGAAGAAGAGGAAGAGGAAGATGATGGGATCGGTGAAAGGGATTTACCGCCGATCGATACCGAGGCGCTTTATGCTCACTTAGAGGAAGCGGCCGAGCCGTATCGTGGTGAGAGTATTGAGGTCTTTATTTCCGAAGGACTTCCTCCTTACGGTCCGACTCAAGAACTCACCGAAGAGTTCGAAGAAGCTACCGGTATTGAGGTTAACTACACTCGAGTACCTTATCCCGAGACCTTTAATCGTTATATCCAAGCACTGGACCATGAAGAGGCTGATGTGATCGATCAGGAAGCTAAATGGGTAGCTGCTTACGAGCCGTATATGGTGGATCTGGAGGAGGAGTTTATGGACAGTCCTCTGCTTTATGAAAACTACGACCTGGATGACTTCTTCTACGAAGGCGGTCTGGAGCTGTTCACTGATCCGGAGACCGGCAAATTGTTCGGTTTGCCCAATCATGTTTTCGCTCCCGGCTTTTACTACATTCCGCAGTACTTCAAAGACGCCGGGTTGGTTGATGACGACGGAGAGCCGAAGATCCCCAGCTCTTTTGAAGAGTATTATGAGTTTGCCAAGAAGCTGACCGAAGAGACCGAAGACGGAGTTTGGGGTACCATTTTGTCCGGATCACGTACCGGTATTCCGGATGAGATAATGACCTACTACTGGGCTTCAAACGGAGGTGAGTATTTCACCGAGCAGATGGAGCCGGCTATCGATAACGAGAACATGGTAGAGATCCTTGATCTGTATGGCAAGATCTGGCAAGAGGGTTATGCTCACCCTGACAGTCCTGACACTGAAGTGGGCGAGGTAATTAACGCAGTCAGCAACAAAGAAGTGGCCTTCGGTTATAACTGGACTACCTATGCCAAAGCCGCCATCGGTCCTTTGGGTGTGGAAGCGGATCCTGATGATCCGATGACACCGCGGGTTATTCCGTTCCCTCAATTGGATCCGGATGCCCAGGAATGGCTGCGAGAGTCTTCCTTCGGCTATGGTGTAAGCAAGGATTCGGATAACAAGGAGGCCGCATTCTTGTATGTGCAGTGGGCGACTTCGCCGGAGATCCAGCACCGCATCGCGAGGGATTTCTACATTCCCGATCCGGCTCGTAGGTCTATCTACGAAGATCCTTACGTAACTGAACTATACTCTCATCATCCGTTGATGACGGAAGCTATTGAGAATCACGTAAAAAGAGTTCCTTATATTCCGGAATGGCAGTGGGTAGATGATACTACTTCTGTATTCAAGCATCAGGCTATGCAAGGAGAGCTGTCTCCCGAAGAGGCTGCCGAGCAAGCCGCAGAGGCTTTGAGACAAGAAATGGAGGCCGAAGGTTATTTGGGAGAAGGGCAAACCTATCCCGATTATATGACCGGCCGAAGCAGTGAGTAGTAAATAATCTAAATTCACCACATTATGACGTTACAGAAAAAAATAGCCCTTTCTTTTGCGGCGATCATATTTGTGTCATCGGCATTGTCCTCGGCTATTGTAACTAATCTTTATAGCGAACAGGTTGCCGAAGAATTCGAACAGCGGCTGGAGCAAGGTAACGTCAGTGTGGAGCAGTATTTTATTCAACGATCTCGAAGAGCTTTCAACACTGCTAACATTTTAGCTCAAGAGAAGAGGGAGATCACTGATGTTCTGTTGGATAATATTGAACCTCGGGAAATGAGCATTGAGATGCAGCAATGGAGAAGATCCAGAGCAATGGATCTTGACTATCTGGAAATCGGCGATGATAGAGGTGAAGTGGTGGTTCAAACATCTGAGTACGACAGCTACGGAGTTGATGATCCGTTAATAGCTGCCGCCCTTGATCCTGATCGACAAACCGAGGTGAGCGGCCTGGAGGTTATGGAGGATAGAGGGATCGTGGTTTCGGGTGTGGCTCCGGTAATTGACGGTTTCAATCAGCTGCACGGTTATTTTAAAGTCTCTACCGAGCTGGATGCGGATGAAGTTGAGGAGGTGAAAGAGGTTACCGGTTTGGATCTGGAGATCGAGGTCTTCGGTGAACCCGCCTTTTCTACTTTTCCCGATCCGGAAGAGGATGAAGAAATAACAGCAGAATATCTGGAATATTATCATCGGAGTCCGCTTAAACTTGTCGGTTATAACGAACAGCCGTTGGAAGGAGTTGAGGCCGAAGTTGGTTTATTGGCAGCTGAATTTATGGAAACCGAGCGTCGGATCGTTATTTTGGTCAGTATGATCACATTGCTGATGATCTTGGCCGCTCTTATGGGTATATTGATCTTTACGCGGCGCTTCATCATCTCTCCGCTGGAGGATATAACCCAAGGAGCTTCTTTGATCGGTCAGGGTGAGTTGGATCATCGTATAAAAGTAAGAGAAGACAGCAAAGACGAGATCAGTGTTTTGGCCCGGGCTTTCAATCGGATGGCCGAAGATCTCAAGAACTATCAGACAGCGGTGGAGCGAGCCAAGTCAGTACTGGAGATCCGCATTGAGGCCAGAACCCGTGAGTTGCGCGAGTTGAGCGAGAACCTCGATAAACAGGTTAAGGAAAGAACCGGAGAGCTGCAGGAGCGGGTGGATGAGTTGGAGAAATTCCATAAATTGACAGTGGACCGCGAGCTGAAAATGGTGGAGCTCAAAAAAGAGATCAAACGCTTGAAAGAAGAACTGGCTGAAGCCAAGAAGAGGTCTGACGAAAAAGAGGTTGGAGGTAAGGAAGAAAAGGAAGAGGAAAAAGAAGAAGAGGAAGAAGAGAGCAAGGAGGAGTCGGAAAAGACAGAAGAAGAACAAACCGACGAGGACAAGGGACAAGAAAAAAATGAAAACGAAGAGCAGGACAGTAATGAAGAAAAGTCCGAAAACTCGGAGCAACAAGAGAGCGCAGAGACGACAGAAGAAAAGGAGCAAGTAAACGAAGATGTGGAAGCGGAAGAAGAAAAAGAACAAGCAGACAGTGAACAGCAAGATACCGAAGAAAAAGAATAGCGGAGAATATAGAAGTTCGCTCAAGCTTGAGCTGGTAACACCCCCGTATTAAACGGGGGTGTTTTCTGTTCAATAGTATTGATCAATAAGTATGATATAATTAAGCTATGGAAGTATATTTTATACGTCACGGAGCCAGCGTGGATAGACTTTCCGGCAATTATCAAAGTGACAGCTCGATGCTTTCCAAGCGGGGTGAAAAAGAAGCCCGGTTGGTGGCGGAAAGGTGTGCCTCGCTGGCGGCAGACAGGATCTTTACCAGCTCTTTAAAGAGAGCCGAGCAAACTGCACGAATAATAAAAGAGACCACCGGCCTGCCTATTACGGTAAAAGAGGATCTTAAAGAGATAGAAAGGCCGACGGCGGTAAGAGGAAAAAGCAAAGACGATCAACAGGCGCGATATATAGCTCAAACTGCTAATGAATATTTCGCAGACTCGGATCATTGTTATTCCGATGAAGAGAATTTTTGGACTGTGAAAGACAGGTCGCAACGAGTTCTGCGTTATCTGGCTACTTGTTCAGAGGAGTCGGTGTTGGTGGTCACGCACGGCGGATTATTGCGGATGATCCTGGGGTTGGTGATGATCGGTCGAGAAATAGATCCGAAGCAATTCCATAAAATATTTTTTACAACTGCTCTTTTTAATACCGGGCTTTGTAAATTTAAATATAATAACGGGAAATGGGTTTTGATATCCTGGAATGACCACGATCATCTAAAGTAATGAAGATAATTAAACTAAATCAAAAAAACAAGTAAAAAGGAAAGGTGAGGGTAAAATAGTACCCTCTTGCTTGTCAGAAAAGAAAAAGATAAGATGATAATTAACAGTTTTCCTTTTTTATTCGGAAAACGGATTTAACAGAATTAACCAAAAATTATGCACAGCACATCTTTATTTCATCGTATTCAACAAAACAAAGCCCCTGATAAATTGTTTCTGGTGGTGGAGATAAGTCAGGGTGATTATAACAAATACGAATATAATCACGAGCTTGATGTTCTGGAATTGGATCGTGTTCTATTCGGTCCGCTTTTTTATCCGGTAAATTATTGCGATGTTCCCGGTACTTGGAACGAGCATGACGGCGACCCGTTGGATGCGATGCTTTTCAGCAGTCAGCCGGTGATACCGGGAGCTATGGTGCCCGGCCGGGTGATAGGCGGAATGGAGATGATAGATAACGGCGAAGTGGATCATAAGGTTATCTGTGTCAATGATAAAGATCCCCGCTACGATCATGTCAAAACGGTTGAAGATCTGACACCTTATCAGCGCAAAGATATGACCACCTTCTTTGAACTTTATAAGATACCGCAAACCGGCAAGGATACCACCGAAGTGGGTGAATTTATGGACAAGGAAAAAGTGAGTAAATTTATCAACGACTGTATCGCAATGTATCGCAAAAAATTCCAGTAATCACTGTTACCAAATTTATCCGATAGCACCCGATGAGTAGGCCGGGAGAAAATAACAGCAAGGAAAATGCCGCCGATCGGGATACCGGGATGCGTTTAGATAAATTGCTGGTCAAACACGGTTATGCTCGCTCTCGAGAAGATGCTCGCGAGAAAATAACCAACGGCCTGGTTTCGGTAAATGGTCACCGAGTAAACAAACCCTCAGTGCTGTGTAACTCGTCCGACAAGCCGGAGGTTTTGGGTGACAAGCAACCGCCGGTTTCACGAGCGGCGTTGAAGCTGGAGTATGCGCTAAAGCTTTGGCCGATAATGACTCAAGGAGCGGTATGCTGGGACGTCGGCGCTTCTACCGGCGGTTTCACTCAAGTCCTGTTGGAGCACGGAGCCCGGCAGGTGTTCGCTTTGGATGTCGGCCGCGGCCAACTGGCGCCGGAGCTTATAAATGACCCTCGAGTGATCTCCTTGGAGGGGCGAAATGTCAGGGAAGCTTGTTTTGAGTGGTTCGGATGTTATTTTGATCTGATAGTAATTGATGTTTCTTTTATTTCCTTAGGGTATGTCCTGCCGCGGGCAGTGGAGATGTTAAAAACCTATGGCGAGATAGTGGCCCTGGTCAAGCCCCAGTTTGAAGTAGGCAAAGATCATATAGGCCGTGGAGTGGTGCGAGATGAAGGTCTTCAAACTCAAGTGTTAGAGAAGATCAAGCTCATCGCTTATGATCTGGGGTTAAATATCAAAGGTGAAGCCGAGTCGCCGATAAGCGGCGGCAAAGGGAATAAGGAGTTCCTGCTTTACTTGGTGCCGGACAGTTAAGATATGTATTAAGGGGTTTGTATTAGGTATTGTGGGTGAAATCACACCGAGCCGAGCCCCTCTTGAGGGGCTCGGCTCGGCTTCGGATTTCGGGCGAAAGCACTTTTGAGCTTCGCTCAAAATGTTTGCCCAATCAAATTTGCAGAGCAAATTGTGATTTCGGGCGAAAACAAATTAGATCTCTTCCAGGGTTTCTATTCCCAGGATCTCCAGTCCGTTTTTAATAACCTGACCCACGCTTTCGGTTAAAGCCAGCTTATACTCTTCTTCATTTGAGTCATCCAGGATGGGCTCTTTTTCATACCACTTGTTGAAGGCGGAACAAAGCTCTAACAGATACTGAGCCAAATAATGAACCGAAAGGTCTTCCTGGGATCGTTTGACCGCTTCCGGGTAATAGGAGAGAAGTGCCAGTAACTCCCTCTCTTGGTTCGGTTCGCGGACCGTTATATTTTTTTTGTTGCGGTTCGGCTTTTTTCGCAAAATGGAACGGGTCCGGACATAGCTGTAGATCACATAGATGCCGGAATCTCCGGTAGTTTGGATGGATTG
>CAYLYL010000016.1:0-13039 GCA_964388095.1 uncultured Candidatus Saccharibacteria bacterium
GAAGCCGCGGATTGTCCTAGGTTCCCGGTAACATTTATTTATGGCCCATAGCGTGTGTAAAATGAATTGTTCCAGGGCGGTGAGGTTTTCGGCGTTATTATCCTGAGTGTGGCGGAGGGTTTGGATTTTTGGGGTAACAAGTCGAGGTGATTGACCATCTCCTCTTTCAACACTTCGATTATCAACAGATCTTTGGCATTTGTTTCTCCCCATTCAACCACAAATCAGTCGTTTTTAAAGCGGTGCGTAAATAGAAAGCAGATATCACAAATATTAGAATTGAACAATGCAAGCCGGTCCCGAATGAGTGGTTCAGGTGTAAAAAAAGAAAAACTCGCCCTTACTACCTAAAGTGGTGCGAGTTTTATCGAGGTCAAGACACCTTATAACCCCGAAGCAAAAGGGTGTCTAGCTTATTTAAGCGGTGGTTTTTCTTGCTCGGAGCCGCTTTTGAGCTTCCAGGGCTTCGTCGGTGAGGCAACCCAGCTGCTCGGCCTTACCGAAGCTTTCCAGGGCTTTTTCGGGATTCCCCAGCTCATATTGAGTTAAGCCCAGAAATACCCAATAGGTGCCGGGCGGATCATTTTGCCGAATGGCCTGATTTAAGAAGGGCAAAGCCGGTCCATATTTACTAAGCCGGTAAAGACACACTCCTCTCATACCAGCCACCTCAGCAGAATCCTTCTTGTTGACCAGCCGGCTTAAACAGCTTTCAGCTTGTTGATAATCACCATTATCATACAGTATCCTGCCTCGAGCTTTCCAAAATTTCCTCGGGTTGATCTCATCATAATGGTTTTTTTAGAGTTTTTCCCAGGCCAATCCGAAATAACCTCCCGCCAGGTAATCAAATGCCAAACTCAATTCTGATCGTTTTTTGGTTGTTTGACATTCCCACCACTCAGAATTTTTTTCGGAAAGGTATTGTATAGCGCCTTCCGGTTTTCCGCATTCTGCCATGGACACCGCAACAGCCAGTAACTCCTCAAACTCCTTACACATAGCTTTCTCCCTTTCTGTTTATCCCCACGATACTTAGTCAAAAAACTTCCGATATTAATGTAATAAATTTGATATCGCTCGTCAATTGACCATAAATACTCCATCAAACACCTTCTCTACTAAGCAACCACTGCTTAGGTATTTCTGTTCCTTTGAAACATTATTAGCCGACCGATCAATATGATAGAATCAAAAGCAATGGACCAGAGTCAACTGCAGGAGATCCAGAACCGCTTATCGGATGCTATTAACTCCTATTTGGTTTCCCAAACCAAAGCCCGGGAATTATTTAAGAGTATTTACATCATCTCCAGTCTGGCCCGGGGCGATTATCGGCCCGGCTTGAGCGATAAAGATCTGTTGATCTTCTTTCCGGATAACATTGATCGCCGGGAGCAACAGACAATGGTCAAAGATCTAGAAAGTAATGTTACTCGCGAAGCACCGGAGTTCAACAGTTTAGATATTTTGTACTTAAA
This sequence comes from uncultured Candidatus Saccharibacteria bacterium, assembly GCA_964388095.1. GTDB lineage: Bacteria > Patescibacteriota > Minisyncoccia > Phycocordibacterales > CSBR16-193 > CAYLYL01. The sequence goes on from CAYLYL010000016.1 coordinate 1,482, forward strand.
CCGCCAAGAACTACCGCTTACTTTAAAGCAACAACTGGCCAGCCCCGTTAGCAAGTTCTCTATTTTCGGGTTTGATTTAAAAGAGAATCACCTTTTGATCCACGGTTCGGATATCTTAACAGAGTTTCAACCGCAACTGGATCCTTTCAAATATGTTGACCGTTATCTGGATCTTTATCTGCAGCAAGCAAAAGAGGTCGATTCTTTATCCCGACTGATCCTTACAACCTGCCAGATCATTCGATGTTTATTCCTTAAAGAGCGGGTGATTACCCTGCACAAAGAAGAGCTGCTTAAAGCTCTGCCCGTCCTCCCCTACAAGCCGGCGGTTAAGAGTTATATCAAGGATCATCCTCACTTCTCCGGTCAATTACCGGATCACGACCATTTCCGCCGTCAAACGGCTCATTTTTTGGATGTGATATAAGCCCACTGTGCCAAGAGCATGCTTATAACTAAAGCTAGATCAAAATAAAAACTTGGTTTAACTATCGTCCTGGCGTAGAAATTATATCTGACATATATATCATAGCTACAACCTCCGAACGCCTCACATTGCCTTGTATGTGAGATACACCTTTGTCGTTCACCGCTTCCTCATTTGACAAAGCAGAGATTTATGTTACTCAAAACCAAAAAAAGTACCGAAATCGATCCGGGTTATTCCATCATTAATTTCTGGAGTTCGCTTTGATGCTTGCGCATTACCTCCATAGCGGCAGTTTGCTGGCTTTTGCCCTCCTTTTGCAGAGCCTGGATCTCCTGGCCCATTTTCTCAAACAGGTCGGGGTTCTTTTCTACCGCATTCATTATCTTGTCCTGTTGATCCTGAGGCAGATCCTTAAGCTTATGCTTGATCATTTTTTTCATGAAATAGTTCTTCACTCCCATATGTTTTAATTTTATTTACAATTATTAATCTAATATGACCAGTGTAACATGTTCGATAAAGAATTCCCAATTTACTACTCGGTAGAAGTTTGGTTGGCCGCATAAGCCATAGCGCCGTAAAGACCGCCGATGCTACCCAACTCCGCCCTGCGAAACTCCGGTATCTCCGGTAGAAAATCGGCCAAATCTTTGACATAATGCTCAATCCGATCAACGGCAATAGCCGGATCTCCCACTATCATAGAACCGCCCAGAACCAACGTATCCGGCGACCAATGGATAATGCAGTTATATACTCCCACCGCTGTTTCTTCGGCCAACTCTTCCCAAACCTGTTCTTCGGTTATCTCATAAGGCGGCATATTAAAACGCTGAGCCACCGCCGTACCGGAAACCCGCCCCTCCAAAGTGCTTTCGTAACGATCTTCCAAACAACGAGAGTAGTCGATAACCTGATGCCCCGGCTCAAAACCTACTGTGTAGCTGTCTATCTGCTGATCTTTGAGTCGAGCTCCACCTACACCGGTACTTACCGTAATATAAACACAGATAGTACTGTCGCGGCCGGCGCCGTAAACTGCCTCTCCCAGACCGACAATATCAGCATCATTGGCCGGCTCCACTTCAGCGCCGATTGCCCGGCTCAAAATATCCCGCACCGGGCGACCCACCCAGCCGGTCATATTGGGAGAATGAACCAACTCCCGACGTTCCTTATCCCAAACCCCGGTCACTCCGCCAAAACCGCCCCGCAAGCTCTCACCTGAGGTCTGCTCGGCCAGAAAGTCCTCAATAAAGGGAGCTATTTGTTCGGGAGTATCAGGAGTAGAGAAGATCTCCGGCTCGGACATCTCTTTCAGATCGGCGCTCAAGGCTAATCGGGTTTTGCTTCCTCCGATATCAAATAATAAATACATAATTACTGAAACGGTTATTAATTAATAAGTAAGACAAAATATAACAACTTTTAGCTGATAAGTTTCTTGAACTCTTCCACCATAGGAACCTGTTCCGGTTCGCTGCCGTTTTCTACCGCAATAGTATAAGCCGCCCAGTCCGCCATAAGAAGCGAACGGAAGATCCGCTCTGCTCGATCGTTCGATCCGGAACAAGTAATTATTTCACTGGCCAACCCCCGTTCTTGGTACAACCTGTCGGTTACTTTCATCCGTTTAATGTTCTGAGGATGATCATCCGGCTGAAACAATTGAATAAAGTGGAATAATTCGGAAAGATCTCGGTTTTTATCCACCCGATCAAATCCGGTCATTTCATTATGATTAAGCTCCGGTATGGTGTTGTAAAAGGCCGGGATCTTGCCGGTTTCGTTAAATTTTATTTTCCAGTTATAAGCAACCGCCCGATATTGCTCGGAAGAATATATTATCGGGACCTTGCCACGGAGACGTCCGGCCAACGCTTCTCCTTCGCGACGGCATTCTTCAACCGGCAGACTGTCAGCCAGAGCAGCCAGCCGCGAACGAAGATAATCATACCCGATAATACTGAGTAATCCCATTACCGAATAACCCAGAGCACTCCGGGGTTGAATACCGTCATCCGGCATCCTAACCAACGGCAGTTGCCAATTTTCCGCCTCCTCAGCCAAATATCCCCCGGTTGTCATAACCGCAACTTTGTGTCCGCCTATTATAACCGGCCCTAAAGCACTCATAATTTCTTCGGTATTGCCGGAATAAGAGCAAGCAACAAATAAAGCATTGTGAGTTAACGTCTGCGGCCAGGGAGGAAAACCATAATCGCTGTAAGTAAAGATCGGGATACCGGGATCGATCGCTTTGATCACCCCACCGGCCAAATGCGAACCTCCCATACCTAATACAATAACAGCTGAATAGTCGCGAGGTAATTTTTCCGACCGCAAAATATCAGGTTTAAAATGGAACTGGCGAGGGAAATTGAAGATCGCTTCTTCCATATAAGAAATTGATTATTTTTAAGTAGCCGTATTATAACATTCCTTAACAGAAAATGAACCTCCACAATGCACAACTTCTATCCTTCAAAAAACCCGGCCCTCTAGGCCGGGTTTTTAAAGAAACCTGAGTAAGAAACTGTTATTGATCCTTTTCTCCTCTTTTTAGTATCTTGGCCGCCTCCGGGTCGGTGGGGGTTACTTTTTTGTCTTTCAGGTCCTTGTCTATCCGCCGTACCAGATCCAAGGGATGGTCTTTCAGATGATTACCGTGGTAAATTTGCCTGATCCGGGATCTGGTATTTTCCGGAATCAGCTCCAAGACAGCATTTTCCATATAATCGGGTACGAACAAATAAACTTCTTCCTCTTCCCAGCTCAGCTCTTTCTTTACCTCCTCGGAAAAATCCTTCAAGAAATTCCGGACCGCTTTCATCTCTTGCTTGCCCTGCGGTTGCTCCAAAGCTACTCCGGAGTGGATCTCGCGACCCTGACCGCGCATTTTTACCACCCCGGGCTTGCGATCCGTAGGAGGAGCTTCGGCCTCCAGTCGGTCGATCTCTTCTATAACACCCTGAAAAGCGCGATATATTATCGCTTCCTGTTTGCCGGTTGCTATAATATAACCGGCATGATGCTCAAACTGATGAAGTTCGGAAGGTATTTGCATAATATTTTCTAAGTTACATTCTTATAATAACAAAAATTATCCATTAAGCCAAAGAAGCATGCAAACCGGAAGCAATAAGGAAATATAAAATGATGGTGGTAACATCTATGATTATAGTGGCAAAAGGACCGCTGCCCGGCGCCGGATCTTTCTTGAGCCAAAACAGACCCAAGGTCATCAATAACGCAATGGTCACCGCTATTATGATCGCTAAGAATAACGAAGTGCCCAAGATAAAAGAAACCTCCCAATCCCAAAACCACACATAACTGATCAGATATATCAACACTCCGATCACCGCTCCGATACACCCCCCGACCGTCAGTTCCCGGACGATATATCGACGAATCGAAAAATCATTATTTATCGCCATAGCGCGAATAAAGATAGTCAGGGTTTGATTGGCTACCGCGTCACTCATATATACCACCAGCGGCAGAAAAAAGGCCAAAGCCAGATAATGCTCCAACACCGTCTCGAACCTCTCCACCACCATGGCCGCCACCAAACCTCCGGCCAGACCGACAATGAGCCAAGGTAAGCGTGCGGTCAAAAGAGAGGAAAGACGAGCATTCAAAACTCCCTCGGCCGAATTAGTCATCTCAACACCTCCCATATACAAAAGATCTTCCTCGTGTTCCTGGCTTAAGATCTTGAAAATAGTATTGACCGGTATCACTCCGATCAATACCCCGTTTTCATCAACTACCGGCATTGCTTTTACCTGCTCTTCCAGGGCCACCGCCGCCGCCCGCTCTTGGTCGGTATCCGGAGAAACCGAAACCACTTGTTCGGTCATTATCTCCCCCGCTTTAGTGTCCGACGGATAACTAAAGAGATCTCGCACCGAAAGCACCCCTTTCAAAACCCCCTTATCATCTACTACATACAAATAATGGAGCTCTTCCAAGGAATGGTCGTTGCTCCGTAGTTGTTCTTCGGCTACGCCCAAATTTTCTTCTGGATCCACCGTTACTATTTCGGTACAGGCCAGTGAGCCGGCCGATTCCGGCGGATATTTTCTCTTCTTATCCATAGTTGATGATTCCATAATTAATTTCGCAGATAATACTCTCCCTGTTCTTGAAGTTTTATTACCGTTGAGGGTTTACTCTCAGCCCGGCCCTCGTCCACATAAAAATCCACCCCGGTGCCGAAATAATCTTCGGCCTCTTCTGCGGTCATTGCCGGCTTCATACTCTCGGGATTGGCTGAAGGAGCGATCAGAGGCCCGGTACGATCAAGAAGTTCCCGCAAGCTATCTTTGGCCGGCAACCTAAAGGCCAAGGACCGGGTTCCGCGATGCAAATGTTGACGGGCCATTTCTTGCGCCTCCAGAACCAAACTTATCTTTCCCGGCCAGTTGTTATCCATCCAAGATCTCTCCGTTTCGGCAAGCGGACGAGCCAGTTCTTCAATATCGGAATATTTACTTATCAGAATGATGCAGGGCTTGTCCGCCTGTCTTTTTTTTAATCGATAAACCCTCTCCACCGCTGACGGAAAATTAACTCCGGCCACCAACCCATACAAAGTATCAGTTCTCAGCACTCCCACCTTGCCGTTAACAAGAAGCGTGGCGGCGGTATGATAATTGACCATACTCATAGTTGTCTATTTTAACAATCAAACACGGTAAAATAAAGCTTGATAATTCCTCTCGCCAAGCAATGATCAAAACACCAACCCAATAAGAAGGAGGAAAATTACAGTTTCCCTTGACATCCCTTCGTCGCGCATTCATCCCCGCAGCCAAGCTGCGGAGAATTCTGCGCTAGATTAAACTTACATTTTAACACCAGGATATAGAATTAACTTAGTGCGCAGTTATATACCCTCTTTTAATAAGATAAGTAACTAAATACGGATCATTCTTGTAGCAGATCCAGCAAGTATTCTTTTTTATTCTCCAACATCTCCGGTGAATGAGCTTCCACCACCAAACGAAGTTTCGGTTCGGTGTTGGAAGGTCTCACATTGAACCACCAATCGGGATAAGAAACGGTCAACCCGTCCAAAAGATCCTGACTCTCGGCGTCGGAATACTCCTTGGTCAACCGATCCATGATCGTCTTAGCCGGTTTATCTATCGTAACGCTAAGCTGTAAAGTGGTGGGATACTTTTTACGCAGCGGAGCCACTGCCTCTTTGATCGTAATACCGCTCTCCGACAGATAAAGCAACAGCAAAAGCATCGCCAAAAAATCGGAATCGGCATAACCGAGATCACTAAAATAGTAATGACCGGACTTTTCACAACCAAAAACAGCGTTTTTCTCCCTCATTCTTTTTTTGATGAAAGAATGACCAACCCGTTCACGATAGATTCTTCCTCCATTTTTCTCTACCGTATCATATACCACCCGAGAAATAGTCGGATCTACCACCACCACCCCGCCGGCAGACTTGCCCAATAAAAACTCGGCCAATAAACAACCAATTAGATCCGGCATTACCAACTCACCGTCTTCATCCAGTACATACAACCGATCGCCGTCGCCATCAAAAGCCAACCCCAAAGAAGCAGAGCTTTCCTTGACCTTTTGAGCCAAAGAATCCAATGCCCCTGGTTTTAAAGGATCAGGACCGCGGTTGGGAAAAGATCCGTCCGGCTCGTTAAATAAAAAGCTAGCTTCCAGGCCGGGTATTTTTTCAGCCAATTTTACCGCCGTAGGACCGGAAGCCCCGTTACCGGTATCGATCACGACTTTAGTATTGATATTAGCGAAGGGATAAAGTTCCAAAAGATGCTGCACAAACTGATCAGCGGTATCCTCCTCATACACTTGACCTTGCTCGGAAACAGGGACCCAGTTCTCCTCCCGGGTTGATCTTTCAATTTCTTCCATACCGCTTCCCTGACCAACCACCGAAATGTCGGATCTGACCATCTTGCATCCTCCGTACTCGGCCGGGTTATGTGAAGCGGTTATCATTATACCGGGAAGCTGGCGATCGGCGCAGGTCCAGTAGAACTGATCGGAGCTGACCAACCCGATATCCCGAACATCCACCCCCTGTTCATTAACCCCTTCAACCGCTGCCTTCTTTAGTTTGGGACCTGAACTGCGGGCATCCCTGCCTACCACCAAAGCAGAAGAACCGAAATAATCAGCCACCGAGCGACCAACTTTATAAAAGACCTCTTCATTTACCTCCTCGGGATAAATACCCCGGATATCATAAGACTTAAAGATCTGTGAATTCATATCATATATATTAGCTGTTAGTTTTTTGCCATAATATCAATACCGGGTAAAAACCGCTCCATTATTTATATTGACTAACTCTAAATGACATTACAACCAACCAAAAAATTATTTTTGATATATAACGCGGGTGGGAAAGGCAAATTCCAGCTTCTCTTTTTTGAATCTCTTTTTCAATTCCAATAGTACCTGCTGCTTAACATCCATAAAATCAACATACTGGGATGAAAGTACATAATACACCACCTCGAACCTTAAACCCCATTCTCCGAACTCTTGAAAGTGAGCCCGGTCAAAACGGGCATTCTCTATACTTTCTACCACCTCCTGCACGATCTCCGGTACCTTTTCCAGCTTGCGTTGAGTTGTTTGATAATCCAGATCAAAATGGAGCAGTGTTCTCCATTCTTCCAAACGTTTGTAATTATGAACTTGAGCGGTAGTTAATTCACGATTAGAGATCACTAATTGCTCACCACTCAACGACCGCAGACGGGTAGATTTGATCCCAATATATTCCACGGTTCCCATCTGATCTCCTACTTTAACAAAATCCCCCACCTTAAAAGGTTTATCAAAGTAGATAGAGAAGGCGCTGAACAGATCCATCAAGATATTTTGTACCGCCAAAGCCACCGCCACACCGCCAATTCCGAGAGTGGCCACAAAAGAGGAGATATTTACCCCCATATTGGAGAGAATAAAAAGTAAAGCGGCTATCCATACCACTCCTTTAGCCATCCTACCTAAAAGGTATAAGGCGGACTGGGTTTGACCCTCTTCTTCACTCTCGATCTTTCTTTTAACCAAATGATCAATGAAGGTTATAACGGCAACAGCCAGTAGATAGATAACCCAAACCAAAAGTATATAGTTGATCCCTCGTTGGATCTGATCAGGTAACTGCAGGCTTTGAATAGCGATAAAGAATGACAGAAAAACATAAAACGGCGGGCGGATCCCTTGAATTATCTCTATCAATATATTATCCCATTCGGTGGGAGTCTTTTCGGCTAATAGTTTTAGTTTTTTAAGAATAAAAGAACGAAACAGCTTCAGCACCACCAATGCCGCACCCAAAATAAGCACAGCGATAAGATACTCTTCAACTGTATTACCTAAAAAAGAATACTCCAAAAATAACTCTTGATGATTTTCATCCTCCATACAACAAAAAATTAGGTTATTAATTTTACAACTACCTGATCTGCACTGAATTAATTTTCCGGCCTATTAGCATTAACATCATCTTTGATATAAAACACTTTTAACACAAAGGTTGTAGAATTAATTTAGTGCGGTACTTAAGCAGCTTCCTTGCTTGTTGACTCTTCTTCATCGCCGCCGGAGGATAATCCCATACGCTGAAAGAATTCATCTATCTCTTGTAGAAAATTCTTTAAGTTTTCTTCCCTTTTCAACAACTGACGATATTTATTCTCAATGGCCAGCATTTCCTGTTCAACAGCTTTTACCTTTTCATCAGTTTGCCAGTATTTATCTTCCAACTCCTTCTTATTGACCTCCTCCTGCCAGCGACGCTCCTCTAATTGATGCTTATTTTCCGGATCTTTGGCTCCTTTTTCCTGCTCTTCCAGATCTCTGATCCGCTCAACCGCCGAATCCTTATCTGAGGCTAACCCTTTGAGCTCTAACTGTAGAGCTGATTTATATTCGTTCTCTTCATCCCACTTATCCTCAAACTCCTTTTTTCTGCTTTGAATACCTTCCAGTTCGGCCTGATAATCATCCTTCTTTTTCTTCATTCTTAAGGCCTTGATCTTGTTCTTTATTTTCTGCTCTTGAGTTTCCAATCTAATTTTGCGATCTTCCAGCTCGCCTCTTTGTTGTTCTATTTTTTTGATCCGGCCTTCGATCTTAATAAGTTCTTTGTCGATATTCCAGCGCTGACCTTCCACTTCTCGTCGCTCTTGCTGTAATTGCCATTTTTTGTCTTGCAATTCGCGAGGATCTTCTGCTTGACTCTCTTGTTCTCTTAATTTTTCTATTTGCTCATTTAACTCCCCTTCCCTCTTTACGATCGGTGCTCTATCTTGATGTAATTTCTCTTTCTGTTCCAGTAATTCCTGTTGTTTTTGATCATATTCACCAAACTGTTTTACCAGTGAATCCAACTCTTCAGCGACATTATTCAACTCCTCATACAGTTCTTCCTCTTGCCTGACATCATCATCAGCCGACACCTGATCCGGCGTGACCTCCTCATCTTCTTTAGCCGACTCTTCACTGCCATCCCCTTCAATTTTTCCTCCCGCTTCTTCACTAGACTCCGAAGCTTCCGCTTGTTCCCCTCCCTCTTGCACAGTTTCCTCTCCACCTTCTTCAGCGTCACCTTCTTCCGGCCCGGCAGCCTCCTCCTCGACAACTTCTTCCGTGGTCTCCTGTTGTTCGGCTTCTTCTAGTTCTTCATGAGTTGCTGCATCTTCATCTTCTGACGAAGTATCCTGTTGCTCATCTTCGACCGGAGTTTCCGACGGTTCTTCTTGGTTGGTCTCCTGCTCATCTTCGGTTACCCCCGGTTCCTCGTCGGTAGGTGGTTGAGGTGGGGGGTCAGGCTCCCCTTCCGGTTTATTTGCCCCTTCATCGGTATCTTCTTCCGTAGCCTCTTGTTGTCCGTCTTCAGCCGGAGTTTCCAACGGTTCCTCTTGATCGATCTCTTGTTGTTCTTCGCCCTCATCTTCTATCGAAGGTTGAGGCGGGGGTGGAGGGGTAATTTCCCCTTCCGGCTCATCTCCCCCTTCTTCGGCAACTTCTTCCGCGGTGTTCTGTTGTTCCGAAACCTCTTGTTGTCCGTCTTCAACCAGAGTTTCCGGTTGTTCTTGTTCGGTGGTCTCTTGCTCATCTTCAGTTACCTCCGGTTCTTCATCGGTCGATGCCTGATTTATATTATCCCCTCCTTCGGCCTGATCTTCAGCTTCTTTCGAGGTTCTTTTCTTGCCTTTCGGCGGTACCACCTCGATCATATCATCTTCCCCTTCTTGAGCTTCGTCTGCCGATTTTTTAGTAGTTTTATCTTTTGAAAGTGAAAATCCCTCGGGTGGAGCATGGTTTTTTTCGTGCTCCTTTATTTTGTTTTTCATTGATTTATCAAAAGAACTTTCCAGTTCCTCATCAGAAACTTGACCGTTGCGATATAGTTCAGCCAGATCACTGATCAGAGTTCTTTTTTCTTTCAAGCCCTTGATCAAAGTTTTATCACCCTGACCGGAGGGAGTGTGTGTCAGCGTGTGACTTTTATCTTTCATATATTTGCATTATACCTTTTTTTCGTTTTTTTAAAAAGTGTTTAAACCTGTTCTTTCCATAAAATAATATAACCCATACCGCCACCCTGACTCTTTGGCTTGATCCTCGAATGATATAGTGTAGCTTCTACCCTGTAAATTATACCATTGATTGATAAAAAAGGCCGAACTTTCGGTTATAGGAGCGGAATTCCGGCTGCCTCGGATCAGAACATTGCTTTCCAAATTATAGTTATTCAAATTGCGCCGAGTAAAGTTGGCTGAACCGGTAAGCACCGCCGCCTCTTCCCCTTTATCCACAACCAGTAATTTGCTGTGGCACTGCTCTCCCAATGTATTGCACCACCGAATATCCAATCCATCGCCTGAGCGTTGCTTGATCTCGTTGGCAACCGGCAGGTTGGGAATGCCGCTCCTTTCTCTGCCGAAAGCGGTTTGATTGGGGTCCAGAATGATCCGCACCGCCACCCCCCGCTCTTCTGCTTCCACCAGAGCATTGATCACCTGCCGGTCGGCAAGATAGAACATTTTCATATCAATATGATGACCCGCTTCAGTGGAGTTTATCAACTCCAGAGCCTCGCTCTTTATTTGATTTTCGGTAAGCAGATAAACCAAGAGAAGCTCTTCTTCCAGGGGGTCAAGATATTCCTCTACGGAATCCAAACCCTCCCGCAGCGGCTCGGGCAGTTTGAGCCCCTTACCCGAAAGTTCCGCCACCGCCTTTTCCGAACTCCACACCGCCTGTCCCAATTCGACATCATCGATCAAAAACCCGACATTGCTGTGAGCGCCGGAGGCGTCCTGAGGATTGGCGGAAGTGATAATGGTCCGCAGCCGTATATCATCTTCACCATCACGAGCGTCGGTCAAAAGCACCTTGCGATGATTGGCTTTGAAGTTAAGCATTTTTAAATAAGATCGAAGCGGAAGACGCTCTCCGTCATGATCCAACAGATTGGGCCAAACCCCGCCCGGACTGTTTCCCCACCACTGAAAGACCATCCGCCAGAGAGAAGAATATATCGGGTTGCTGTCCGGCAGCGGTTTCAGGTCAGTAATTACCACCTCCACTCCGGCCCGTTGCAGATCTTGAAACATCTCCTTTTCCAAACCGCCATAAAGATCATTTAACGGGTCGGTTATTAAAACCACCTTGGTCTCCGGTTGGGCAGCCTTTTCTTCCAAGGCAGCGGCCAGTTCCCGGCTTAGCTCCCGGTGAGTTTGTGGCTCCGCACTCTGAAAAGAATTGAACAGGAACATATCGGCCACCACTAAGGACTCGGACTCTTCTATTAGTTCAAGTTTACGATCAAATATCTCGTGCTCGCTCTCCCTTTCTCCGTGTTCATTTACGAAAGTATGATCCGCCAAAAACTCAACCCGCTCCGAAGGCACCTTAAAGGGTCCGGCCGAGACATCCAAACCCTCCGGCATCGGTTTCAAAAGTTGACTCAGAAAAGTAGCCACATAGATCAATATAAAAATGATCACGGCCGGTTTGAGGTATTTTTTTATTTTATCTTTTTTCATTATTTTCGGTTTTCTCGATCTCGCTCCCGACGCCGAACTTCCTGCTCGTTCAT
>CAYLYL010000017.1:0-12924 GCA_964388095.1 uncultured Candidatus Saccharibacteria bacterium
AATATGAACCAAGAACAAAATCCTTTTGATGAATTCATCAGCTCTCTGCTTGAAGAAATAATGGGAAAGCCGGCTTTCCAAGAGATGTCGGAGGACGAAAAAGAGCGAGTGCGTAATAAAATACAAGAGCATTTGCAAAAAAAGATACTTGACACCCTGATGCAGCGATTGGAGGAAGGGCAAAAACAGGAACTTTCCGAGGCGCTGGAACAGGGTTCTGAAGTGGCCGAGGCCAAGATCACTCAGTTGTCCGCCTCTCTGCCGGGGCTTATGGACGACATTGAGGAGAATTTACGGGAGGAAGCTGAACTGTTCAAAGCCATAAAAGGCAGTTAAAGAGGAAGGTTGAAAAAAAAGGGGGGGGCGAATGTAGTAAGTAATAAGTTCCTAAAGCAAGTAAACAGTTAGAAAGATACATCTTTCAGGATTGCTCCGGCTGCTCAAATGTCTCCCCATTGTTTTCTTTGATTTTATATGTTATTAATTAGTTATAAAGTTTTAATAGGTAATAATAAAATATGGAAAATTTCAAGTCTAACAGATCGGAGGTGGGGGGTCCGATCAAAGGAGATAATGTTGGAAATGAAGAATTTTCTTCAACTGGACAAACCGGTTTCCAAGAGTATGAGCCCTTGGACCCGGAAGCCGGACCGAAGCAAAGTTGTGAAAGCTTCACTGCTAGAACTTTTAATGGATTACAGGAACTGTCAGCTAAAACCGGGAAAAAGATCTTTGGACGTGATCTTCACGAATTTGCATCTGGTCGAATGTCACAGGTCGGAGCCGGAGCCGGAGTCTCTTTTTTGGTTGGTGTCACCTTAGCCGGCGGTTGGATGGCTATAGGGGCTGGTGCCTTGGGGGGAGCTGCAGCGGCCGGAGCACGAAAGGCATGGCAGTATAAATTTCACACTGTAGAAGCTGAAAGGCAAAAGTATCTTAAAGATCTGCAAGAGAAAGGATCTGACGACGACCTGCCAAAGATGATCGAACAAGAGCTACAAAGGTTGGAACAGGAACGAGAAGAAGCGGTTAAAAAACTGCAAGAGCAAGAAGAGAAAAGCAGACAGGCTAAAAGTAGGGTAGCCAGGGCTCTTAAAAATATAAAGGCCTCTCGTACCCGGAAGAGATTGGAGGGAATAAATGATCAAAGCATCTATCTGATGGCGGAAGAGGAGAAAAGGAAAGAAGATCTGTTATCGGCGCTTGACAGTTATTTAGATGAACATAGTTCCGGTGAACATAGCGAATCCGGCCCGGAAAGAAGTACCAACCGGGAGGAGCTCAAAAAGAAACTGTTAGGCGGATCAGGGGCCGAAGAAATTCTGGAGGAAAAAGAAAAAGAAAGAAAAAGGAAGATAAAAAGTAATTTAGCCAGATCGGTTATAACCGGGTCGGTTTTTGGTACGCTCGGCGGTTTTATTGGTGACGAATTAGCCGACCTTTTGGCGGTAGAGTATGCATATGGAGCTGAGGCGGATCCCTCGGGGTCTGGTGTTTCCGGTGGGGAAATAGATGAAGGGAATTCAGGGTCTGAAGGTTTTGACCGAGTGGCTGCTATGCCAGATCAAAGACCTGAAGGCTCTGACTGGGAAGGTGTTATTCCTGGTAAGCCGGATACTGAGGAACCGGAAGGAATGATCAAAAGACCATTAACGGGAGATAATCCCGTACTAAGTTGGCTAGATCAGGTAAAAGAAGGGTCGGGAGGTGAAGATGGTGAGATATTTTCGGAGTCTGAAAGTGGTTCCTTGGAAGATCAAGAAGGTGAGCCGGGAGACGGCAAGGATATTAAAGAATCCTCTGAAGAAGGTCAACAAGAGGCCAATGAGAAAACCGAGGAGGAGTCCTCCAAGAAAGAGGAAGAGAAGTCTCAGGTGCCTTTTGTTGAAGATCAGAACGAGGAAACAAACCCGCCAACGTCATTTATGCAATATATGGCAGGTAATTCTTTTAGTGGTGAGACAGTAGCTACGGAAACCGTAACAGAAGCTGTGACAGTGGATTCATTGATGGAAAATGTGCCTGAGAAAATTGATCTACAAAAAGGAGATAATCCTTGGGTGGTAATGGAAAAAGTGCTGAAAGAAGGGCTGGGCAGAAAACCGACTGATGCGGAAACTTTGGACGCCCTTATTCCGTTATTAGAAGAGAATGGTATCTCTTCCCGGGAACCGGGATTGGGGGTGACAGGTGGTGATCCTGCCCATCAATTACCGATAGGTTATGAGTTGGATCTTAGCGGGGAAGAAACTCAAGAAGTGTTGCGAGAATTGTTTGAAGGAAGTAAAGATCTAACCGAAGCGGAAAAAATAACAACTGAAGTAACCTTTCAAGCCAGAAGACAAGTTTTTGTAATGATGGAAGAACTACAAAACTGGAGTGGTGATGTTGAGGAATTGCGATCTATTGCCAAAGGATGGAATGTAGATCTACCTGAAGATGGAGTGGAAATATTACAGGGGGCCTTGGAATCGGATCAAGTCGGTACCGGTACAGCTGTTGATGTATCGAGCGCCGGTGGTGATATGAAAATAGGAACATTCGTAGCCGGTGATTATTATGCCGGACCTAACACTTTAGCGGTGTTGTCTTCGTTTGCCGCTTTGGGTTTGGCGAGTGGAGTTGCCGGTTATGAGCTGGGTAGAACGGGAGAGCAACCCGCCCAACCGATCCAACCAGAAGGAACACCGGGAGGACCGGAAGCCCAAGGAACACCGGAAGCCCAACCAGAACCACAAGAAGAGCCACACCAAAGGGTGAACAGGTTTCTAAATGAAAGTTTGGGGATAGCTGAAAACCGATTGAATAGTTTGGATTTAAGTGAAAATAGTCACGAGAGAGACCTTTTGGAAAGTATGAACGTGGAAAATCTGGATGAGCCTCTAAGTGGAGGAGCGAGGTCGGTATTTGAGCTTTATTCTTCTACACAAAGTGCTTTTGAAAATCTGAGCGACGAAAAGAAACAAGCCTTAAGAGATGTTGAAAATATAATCCGAAGATTGTTGCAAAACAGGATCATACAGAATGTTAATATTCCAAATATTGATAATTTAAGAACTTCTTTGCAAAATAATCAGACAATATCGCTTTGGCAGTGGCTGGAACAACAGGTTTCCACTAATTAATATTGACCCGATGGTTCTAAAATAACTATTAAAATTAATTAATTCCATATGACCCAAGACCCGACCACCGAATATATCAACTCCTTAGTGGAGCAAGTATTGAATTCCGGCCAGTATCAAGAACTGGAGGAGCAAAAGCGGGAAGAGATCCGTGGTAAGCTGCAAGAGCACTTTCACAACATTATTATAGATACCGCTGTCAATCGGATGACCGATGATCAGGTGGAAGAATTGAATAACGCTCTAGAACAGGGGGGAGAAAAGACCGAAACCAAGATGACGGAGTTGAGTGCTCAAATACCCGGCCTGGCCGAGGATATAGAGGAACGTCTCAACCGGGAAGCGGAACAGTTGCAGAAGCTGGGTTCCGAGTGATCCGGGGTTACCCTCCTATAACTTTTAGTGCAGAATATCAATCTCTGCCGGACCCTAACTACTGGTTTAGTGTCCGGCGGTGGTGTTAGTTCGACCACTTCCCTCTATCGGGAAGACATTTTCCTTGACCGGTTCTTAATTGACCCATACGGAACAGTTTAAGTCTAAACTGGAACTTTTTATCGGATATTGCTCCTGAGGAGATCGATCTTACACTCTTTCTGTCACTATGAGTAAATTATGCAGGGTGGCCAGGGCTGCCAAAAGAGGCGGATAGCTGATCCGGGGGCCTTAGCAAGAAGTCTGAACCCTTGGTTGGAAAAAACGATAACCTAATGATATACTAATCCGATGTTGATCTTGCTGAACCGGATCTAAAACTAAGATCATGAAAGAATTAATGAACAAAATTTTACTGGGTTTGTTAGTGGGAGCGGTTTTGGCCGTTGTTTGGTCGGCGGTCGACGGCGCCCGTTCGCCTGACGAACAAACCGAACATCAGAAAATAATAGCCGAGCTGGAGTCCGAGGCCGAGGCCTTGCGGGAGAAGTTAAGGAGGCAGCAAGAAGGATCTGCCGAGCCAACCGAACCTCAAGAGGAGCCCGCAGATCCATCGCCCAATGACGATCTAACTGCGGTGACTCCGGGTTGTATGAGTTTTAGTCAAGTTTTGCGGGTAGGTTCCCGGGGGGAAGAGGTGAAAGATCTACAGAAGTTTTTACAGAGTAACGGATATTTTGAATACCAAGAAATTACCGGCTACTTTGGTCCTGAAACCGAACAGGCGGTCAAGGATTTTCAGGCGGCACATGATATTGTCAGCCAAGGCGCTCCGCAAAGCACCGGTTTCGGCCAGGTAGGTAACGAAACTCAGGAAAAACTAATTGACCTAACCTGCGAAACCGAGTAGCAGCAAGACCTGATGGTACACTAAAAAATTTCTGTTTCAAAAAGCCAAACTAAACAAGAGAATGAAATTTGGTCCCGCACTAAAGTTTTTTAGTTGTGGATAAGTAGTTATTTTCTCCGGGCCGGAAGTGATATAATGAACAGTACGAGTGTGATCTCGTTTATTAATAGTTTAACAGTTTATTATGAGTAAATATTTATTAAGTATTTTTTGCGGCGCTTTATTATTACTGGTGGTTTCGGTACCGGTTAGCGCCGAAGAAGAGGTGAATGATGAATCGGAAGATACTCAGGTTGAAAACGGGGAAATGGAAGAAGAGGATAACGACGACGAAGAGGAAAATGATGAGGAAAGTGAAAACGACGCGGATGAAGACGAAAACGGAGAAGAGGGTGATAATGACGATGAAGAGAAGGAAGATGAGGAAGATACCGAGGAAACCCGAGGCCGACCGGATCACGCCGGCCGACCGGATCACGCCGGCCCGTCTAATGATGAAGCGGGTCCTGAACTGCCGGAGCAAGCCAGTGAGCGTGCTCATCATGTTCAGGCCTGTCTACAGATCGGTAGAATGTTGCGACGGGGTAGTTCCGGAGATGAAGTGGAGCAGTTGCAAAAGGTTTTGAAAGATATGGGCCACTACGATTATGAAGAAGTAACCGGTTATTATGGAGAGATAACTGAGCGGGCGGTTCAGCGGTTTCAAGCCGCCGAAGGTATTGTCAGTGAGGGCGACCCGCAAAGCACCGGTTTCGGTCAGGTGGGCCCCAAAACCCAAGATGTTTTCGCCAAGGTAACCTGTCTTCGCGATGAAGGACCGGAAGTTGATGATCAAGAAGACGAAGAAGAAGAGGATGTTGATGATGGGAGAACGGCCGAGGATATTAAAAGCGAGATCGAAAAACTACGCGCCCAACTTGAAAAGCTGGAAGCTCAATTAGCCGCCAGAGAAGAGGAAGAAGAGGATGATGATGACGAAGACGAAGATGAGGAGGATGATGAAGATGAAGAAGAAAACGGTGAAGAGGAGAACGGAGAAGAAAACGGCGAAGAGAACGACGAGGGAGAAAATGGTGAAGAAAACGGCGAAGAAGATGATGAGGAGGATAACGGCGAAGAAGATGACGAGGAGGATGATGATAATGACGAAGATGAAGATGAGGAGGATGATGAAGATGAAGAAGAAAACGATCAAGAAGAGTAGTTATTTAACAGCCGGAGCAAAACAACTAAACCCCCGCCTCGATCAGGTGGGGGTTTATATGATGTTTTTATCGGTCAGAGTTGACCGGGTGCCGAGTGAGAATGGAAAGATCAAGAGCGGTATCGGTAATTCATCTGTTTTTTACTCAAAATGAATGTATTGTTTATCCAGGTACTGTTCTAACGGTTGATGTTGCGGCTGTTTTAATTCCGGGTCTTGTTCTATTATTTCCCGGGCGGCTTCCCGGGCGGCTTCGACCATTTTGATGTTCTTAATGGCTTCCATGGCCAGGTCCGACACTCCCCATTGGCGGCGGCCGGATAGTTCGCCGGCTCCGCGCTGGGCCAGGTCATATTCGGCCAACTCAAAACCGTTCTTTGCCTTCTTGAGAGTGCGCAGGCGTTTAATACTTTTTTCGTTTTCGGTATCACTGCAAATAAAACAGTAAGGTTGGTGCGAGCTGCGCTGGATCCGGCCGCGGAGCTGATGCAGTTGGGCCAAACCGAACCGTTCCGCTCCCTCGATCAGCATTACGGTGGCATTCTCTACATTTACTCCTACTTCTATTACCGAAGTGGAGACCAGAATATCTATCTCGCCGGCTGCGAAACTGTCCATAACTTGTTTCTTGGTTTGAGCTTTCATTTGCCCGTGCAGCGCTTCCACTTTTAATTCGGGGAAGATCTCTTGGTCGAGATATCTGGTTTCTTCTTTGACCGAAGCCACTTGAAGCGCTTGTTCCCGGTCGGGATCGGGTTCATTGATCCGCGGGCAGATAACATAGGCCTGGCGGCCTTCCCTTATTCGGGAACGGATCTGATCGAACATTTGCCGGCGTTGGGCGGGAGTTATTATCTCGGTTTTTACCGGTATTCGACCGGGCGGCAGTTCATCCAGAACCGACAGATCCAGATCACCGTAAAGAGTTAGGGCCAAGGTTCGGGGAATAGGGGTGGCGGTCATAGTCAACAGATGAGGAGTTACTTCATTTTTGGTGATCAGGTTTTGTCTCTGGATAGTTCCGAAGCGATGTTGTTCGTCAATAACGGCCAGCCCCAGGTTTTGGAACCGGACCGACTTTTGGATCAGGGTATGAGTACCGATCAGTACCGCTATCTCGCCGTTCTCTACCCACTTTAAAAGTTGAGTTCGGGAAATATTGGTAGAAGCGGCCGGGTCAACTTTGGACGGGAACTTGCGACAACCGGAGCCGGTGATCAGACCGATCTGTAATGGTTGGTGTTTGAAATTCGCAATAAAACTTTCAAACTGTTGTTTGGCCAGTATTTCGGTAGGGGCCATATAAGCTACCTGTAGCCGGCCGAAGTTCTGCTTGGGAGGCGGTGTGTTCACGGCGGCGTAAGCTGCCGCAGCTGCTACTACCGTTTTGCCGGAACCGACATCGCCTTCCAGAAGCCGCGACATCGGTTTTTCTGACTGCATATCCGACAGTGTGGTATCTATAGCCCGGTCTTGGGCCGCGGTGGTAGAGAATGGCAGCTGGTTTACGAACTGCTCTTTGCTGTAAGTAGCGTTTTCTATCCGATAAACTTGTTGCGCCTCCCGCTCGGCGCGTTGTTTGGCTTGTTGCAATTGAATAAAGAATACTTCCTGAAAAGCAAAGCGTTTGCGGGCGGCCTCGGCGTCAGCTTTCTTTTGCGGAACATGGATCCAGTGCAGAGCGGTTTTTAACTGCGGCAGGTGGTATTTTTGACGCAATTCATCCGGTAGCGGATCGGTGAGTTCATCTCCCAGCCCGGAACTAAGTATTTTCTTTACAGCGTGGAATATCCAGTTGGAAGTAATGCCTTGTTTTTCCGAATAGACCGGCTCGCCGATCTGAGTGTTGTCACCGAATAAAGAGCCGCCTCTTTTGGTCGGAGCGTTCCGGACCGCCTCGATCTGAGGATTGGTAAATGCGGGTTTGTTCTTTCTGAAACTTACCTCTCCGGAGACCTTGACCAGGTCTCCTTCTTCGATCATTTTGCTGATGTAAGGTTGATGAAACCAGATCGCCTCGGCGCGTCCGGTTTCATCTTCAATTAGCGCTCTGGTATAAGGGGTTTGCCGCTGATAGGTTTTTCCACTCTGTGGAGCGTAAAAACGTCCATACAAAGTAGTTTTTTCTTTGGGTTGTAATTCGCTAACTGTTTTTATTTCTGTTTCGTCTTGGTAACGATGGGGGAAATGAAACAACAGATCCTTCAGGGAGCGGATACCCAGCTTAGCTAAGGCAGTTTGCTGACTACGGTTAAGTCGGAAATGGTCGGTAATAGCGTCATTCGGTTGCATGACCTGATTTGTTGTTATAAAAGTCGGTTGGTTTGTTGCAGGCGGCCGAAACGGGACGGTTCATTCATCAAAGGTTACTTGTGAAACGGCCTCGGTTTTAATTATATGATAGGGGTAAGTAAGAGCTTGAGTGACCGGTTGACCGGGCTCCGGTTCTGATCTCTTGATTTGAACGGACAGTTCTCCGTTCGTTTGGGTAAGCTCATCGATCTCTATCCGGTAACCGCCGGTTCTTTGCTCGCCCATAAAAACCGCTATTATCATCTCTTCCTCCCAATCAATTTCCGGGTCTTCCGGCAATTCCTGCGAATGCTGAAATGACCCGCGCAACTCTTCCCAATCTTCGGGTCCGGTTACCACCGATCGGCTCGGCTGTTTAGCTCCGCCGCCGGTTCCGCTGCTAATGGTGGTAAAATCTACCTCGGTTTCAGGGTTGGTAGTTGTTTCTTGATCATCGTCAAACCTCTCTCGTACCACTATGTAACCGGAATCTTCCGGGCGGATCTTGTTGTAATATTGCCATTCTCCCGGTTCTTCAAAAGTGTGCTTATATTCTTTCTCGGGTTGTTCTTGATCGAACTCCGGCAGGTTTTCCGGCTCTTCGGCAACCAGTTGCATTTCCAGGGGAGAGAAGTTGACGAACCGTACCGTATCACCTTCTTTTATAGTCATTCTTTTAGGGCGGAAACCTTCCGGTATGTAACTGACTGTTGGTTTACCTTCTGCGGTTTCGACCGGTTCCGGAATATTATCCATCCACCACCGTTCACCAAAGGTCTCGGTATCGGCTGGTTCCGGAGTCGGCGAAGAGGTGACGGAGAGCATTAGAATAACAAACAAAGATATCAAAACCAGAGTTATTCCCGCTACTGTTTTAAGAGATGGATACATAATATTTAGTGATGGTAAAATTTCGGAGCGAAGAGAACATCAGGATCATCTTTACTGTTCCTCCGTTATTTCATTATAATGTAAATAAGCGATAAGACCAAACCTTGCAGTTTTGTTGATACCGGGTTGTCGCCAAATTGCCGGGTTTAAGTAGTGGTGATTATTTTGATAGAAGACAAGGCGCAGTTTGAATTTTTTGAAAAATTTGAGAAGTATGGCATAATAAAAATATGAGCACTAACGAAGATTCACCTCATATATGTATTGTCGGCGGGCAGGGTAAAATGGGTCGCTGGTTTTATAATTTCTTTGATAATAGAGGTATTTCGGTGACAGTGGTGGACAGAAAAGATTATCACGAAACTTTATATCGAGTTTCAGATGCCGACGTGGTGTTGATAAGCGTCCCCATATCCCGGACAGTAGATGTAATAAAAGACGTGAGAGAAAGATTAGCGGCCGGTTCTTTACTGGCCGATATTACTTCCTTAAAAACCGAGCCGGTAAAGGCCATGTCCCAAGCCCCCAAAGAAGCGGGAGTACTGGGGATGCATCCTCTTTTTGGGCCATTGGTCAGCTCGATGAATAATCAGGAAATAGTCTTTACTCGAGTTCGAGACAATCAATGGGTTGAATATCTTCAGCGCCTTTTTGTAAAAGAAAACGCTCAAGTAGTGGAGCTTTCTCCGGAAGAGCATGATCGGCGGATGGCCGGAGTCCAGGTGGCAACTCATGCTATCAATGCTACCTTTATTCATCTTTTGAGCGAGTTAGGTTTTACTCATTTTCAGAATATTTCCACTCCGGTTTTTCGCTTGCAGAGTATCTTGGCCGGCCGGATCTTGGGCGGTGACCCCGGTATGTGGGCCGATATGGCGGTACATAATCCTTATGCCGAGGAGGTAATGGCCGGTTTGAATAATAATCTTAAAAAGATCAAAGAATCGGTCAAGGAGGGTGCCAAGGATGATTATGAAAAGATACTGCAACAAGCCGCTGATCATATTAAAGATTTTATTCCCATAGCAGAGAACAAATCAGCTGAAGCATTCTCGATCCTGGATTGCGGCAGCAAGGTAAGGGTTACGCCGCCTCATCTGGATACCGGCAAAGACGTCAATACGGTGGCTACTCTGGGTCCGGAAGGAACTTTCTCCCATCAGGCCACTTCCGAAGTGTTTTCCGATCAGGGTCTTGATGTTTCACTCCAGCCCACCATTACTCAGGTGTTCAATAGCGTTTTGCGGGATGAGAAAACTGTCGGGGTGGTGCCAATAGAGAATTCTTCTCAGGGAATGATCCAGCAAACTCTGGATAATCTGTTGTGTTATCCGTTGCGAGTGATCGGATCTTATACTATGCCGATCCATCTTTCTTTTTTGGGACGTACCGAGGAACTGGATCGGATAGATACTGTTCGCTCTCATTCTCAACCGCTTGAACAGGCTCGTAATTGGCTAACCTCTCATTATCCCAATGTTAAATTAGAGGCCTATGCCAGTACGGTAGAGGCTATCAATTCCACCAAAGATCCGACGGTGGCTTTTGTCGCTCATGCCGATAATGTTCAAAAATACGACTTACAGTTGTTAGCCGAGAATATTGAAGATAAAAAGAATAACCGTACCCAGTTCTATATTATTTCTTCATCCTATCGGCCGGAGATCAGCAACAAACTCCAAGTTTCCCGAACGTTGATGTTGTTGACCATTCATGATGCCAGCGGAGTATTACGTAATATCCTGAACGCTTTTGCGGACCGCGGTCTTAATCTTAGCCGGCTGGACTCTCATCGTTCTGATGTGCCGGAATGGGATTATTATTTCTTTTTGGAAGTGGAAGCTATGCCGGACGATCCTCCGCTCAAAGACGCTCTCAAAGAGATCAAAAAGCACTGCTATACTTTTAGGATCTTGGGAATAATTTAGTGGTCTAACAGCCCAAAATTTATGAAAAAAGAAGATCAAAATGAATTAACAATGCTGCGACAACAGATCGATGAGCATGACCGCAAATTAGTGGAGGTACTGGCCGAACGTTTTAAGACCACCGCTCAAGTGGGGGAGTATAAAGCCAAGCACGGTTTGCCGCCGATGGACAAGGAAAGAGAACGAAAGAAGTTCGCTGCTTTGGCCGAAATGGCCCGAAGCAGAGGTTTAAACGAAGATCTGGTTCAAGATCTTTTTGAGCGGATAATAGAAGAGGTGCGAAGAGAGCATCGTATTCGAGCCGGAGAAAAAGAACAATGATATTGCTTTAATAGTTTTTCTATCTCAAGCTATGGAAGAACTCGGTCGCTATTCTGGTGTGCATCATTATGTCAAACAAAACCCTGGCTTTTATTAACTCGGTATTGGCTGTGATCTTAATTATCTTATTGGGACTTGTGCTGGAGCGCAGCCTCCTGCCTCAAACCACTGCCGAGATGCAAATGAGAGCCCAAGAATTCGGAGAGGAACGAGGAAGAGAACGGCCGCCGCAGGATTTTCATTTTGACGGCTGTACTCTGTTTCCGGACGGTTTACCGGGCGCTCGTTACCAAGAAGCGTGTCTGGATCATGATATTGCCTACTGGTACGGCGGTGGTCCGAAAGAGCGACTGCAAGCCGATCGGGTATTTCGCCGGGAGGTGGCCGAGAGCGGTCCGCTGGGGCCGGTGTTACAGTATCCGGTCTATTGGGCAGTACGAGTTTTTGGTGATTCTATTTTTGCCGAACACTTTAGTGCTCACTGGGGGTTCGGTTATAGAGGTCAGCAGTAGATGATCCCGCCTAAACTTCGGAGGGCGGGTTCTTTATTAGCTCGGATCTGGCTTGGTATCGGGGTCTATGTATTCCGAACGGAGTTTCGAGAAGATGATAATATCTTTAAATTTCCCGCTATCTTCATTAAAAGAATTTTGCCTTAGCTTTCCTTCGTAACAGTATCCGCATTTTTTGGCCACCTTTGAGGATGATAGGTTCTCCTGGTCGCATCTGATCTCGATTCGGTTCAGTTGTAATTTCTCGAAAGCTTCTTTTTCCAAAATTGCCACCGCCTCGGTCATATAGCCGTTTCGCACAAACGAGGCGGATAACCAATATCCCAACTCGGCAGTCCGGTTCTTTTTATCGATATTAAAAAGAGAAATATTGCCGATATATTCTTTGTTCAGATAGATGCCGTAATCCGCTTTCTTCTTTTTTTGACTCTTTCTTTCTTTATCAAGTAAGTTTTTCAGACAATCTTCCGGTTTTTTTGTTTTTTTGATCCGGGGTATCCAAGGTTCCAGATGTTCGCGATTTTCTTCTATTGTTTTAAATATGACTCGCGCATTTTCAAAAGTTGGCCGGTTTTTGATCAAAACTATTCTTTCACCCGAGAGTCGTTTTTTAAGATCTGATGACATATTTTTGCCAGGGAGTTATGAGATCGTATTAATGTCGTTCGGCTCTATTGTTGGCCATCTATTCGATCTTCAAGTTCGTTCATGGTTTTTAGAAAAGATCCCTGCAGGTCAATATCATATTTGTGAGCAATAACTATTATTGCCCACAAACAATCGGCCAGTTCGTGAGCCAGTTTTTCTCGGGAGTTATCAATACTTCGAAGACCGTCCTCTGCCATGGTCAGTTTGACCAGATCTCCGATATCTCCCACCAGACCCCGCACCATATCCTCTCGGGACCACTCCCTGCTTCCTGGCTGTTTTTCCAGTTGAGAGTATTTGCTCCGTATTTCCAGGGCTCGTTTTTCAATATCTGAAAATTCCATATTTATAGTTTTTAGGTGATAATTTGATAGATTAGGGAGTTGTTTGATCGGACCTTTTTGATCCGAGCCGAGCCCCTCTGGAGGGGCTCGGCTCGGCACCCCCTTCCTCGCTTACTTTGTTCGCTGCGGAGAGGGGGGATCTGTCACAAATAATTTTCCTGACGGAAAATTTTCGCGACCCCGGCTCGCGGTTTTTGCCTTTTGCGTCGCTCTGCTCCGCAAAAACAAAAACATCGCTGCGCCTTTCGAGTTCCACACGAAAGCGCAGAAATGCACTTTCTCTCCTCCTTCCGTTCGCTACACTTCGTTTCACTCACTACAGAGGAGGTGGAATCGAACATAAACACAACTTTTATCCCCCTAGGCCAAGCTAG
>CAYLYL010000018.1:0-12769 GCA_964388095.1 uncultured Candidatus Saccharibacteria bacterium
ATCTCGGAACAGATAGCCGAATACAAAAAACAGGTAAATGAGGAAATAACCGATGAGAGTTTGGCTCAAGCCGAGCAGGAAGCGGAGAGGTTGGCTTTGGAACTGGAGCCCGAAAAGCACGATGAACAGATGAACCGGCTCTTGGGAATAATGAGGGAAAAGGGGATAAAAACCGCCTTGCGGGTTCTTCGCAAAATGAATAACCCCCATCTGGAAGACGATTTTCATCGTATCTTGGTGGCTTATGTTAAACAGGGATACAGTGAAGGGCTGCGACCTTCTTCTCAGCTGGCTAGAGAGGTAAATATGGTTCTTTATGAGGTGGTTTTGCCACGAGCGGAAAAGGATGAGAATACTTCACTGAAGGAGATACTGTCTTCTATGGAGCAACTGTATGCCGGTTTGCTCACTATCGGCAACACTAAAGCCGGTCCGCCGTACTTTTCTTTGGAGATAGCTCTGGAGGAGGTGGGTAATCAGTTTTCTTTTTATGTAGCGGTGCCGCGCGACAAACAGGAGCTTTTTATGAAGCAATTAGTGGGGGTATTTCCTTATGCTATCGTAACAGAAGCTAAAGATGATTTTAATATTTTTAACCCCGAAGGAGAGACGGTGTGCTCTTGGGCCAAACTGGAACGACAAAGCGCTCTGCCGCTGAAAACCTATGAGAATTTTGATTTTGATCCTCTGAACTCAATTTTGAACGGTTTTTCCAAGTTGGATCAGGAGGGTGAAGGAGCCGCTATTCAGCTGGTGATCAAGCCGGGAGGCGGAGAGAAGATGATAAATCGATACAATGACGCTCTTCGTAAACTGGAAAAAGGGGAATCGGTCAGCAGGGCTTTGGATGTAGCTCATTCTACCGGAGGAGAGTTCATCAAGGAATTCAAAAATCTGTTTCGTGACTCGATCGCCGGCAAAAAAGAAAATGAACAAACAGCGGCTCAGTCGGTGGATAATATTGCAGTGGAGAATGTAAAGCATAAAATGGATGCGCCGGTGGTGTTCGCTAATCTGCGTCTGGTGGCTTCCAGTCGTACTCGACGGGAGGCGGAGGACATTTTGAGTGATCTGGAATCTTCTTTTAACCAGCTGGAAAATTCGGCCGGCGGCAACCGGTTGCTCTTTAAACGGGTCAGGTCCGGCTCTCTGTATCCTTTTATCCAGGATTTTACTTATCGTCGTTTCCGTACCGCCCAGAGTATGCCGCTAAACGTTAGAGAGGTCAGTACTTTTATGCATTTGCAGACCACTGCTTTGGAGCAGCACAGCCAGCTCAAACAATCCTATGTCAAAACAGCTTCCGCTCCGGCCGATGTTTCTTCGGAAGGAGTGTTGCTGGGTGTTAATAAGCATCGCGGTGAAGAAAAAGATATCCGGATAGCCGAACAGGACCGACTGCGCCATTTTTATGTCATCGGACAAACCGGTACCGGTAAATCCACTCTGTTGAAGAATATGGTGGTCCAGGATATTGAACGAGGGGAGGGGGTATGTATGATAGATCCTCACGGATCTGACCTGCAAGATGTCTTGGCTGCTGTTCCGCCCGAGCGGCAGGAGGATATCGTTTATTTTGATCCCGCTTACACCGCCAAGCCGCTGGCTTTGAATATGTTGGAGTACGACACTTCTCAACCGGATCAAAAAACTTTCGTGGTGAATGAACTCTTTAGTATTTTCCAAAAACTGTATAGTAATTCTCCGGAGTCCATGGGGCCGATGTTCGAACAGTACTTTCGTAACGCGACTATGTTGGTGATCGATGATCCGATCACCGGCAATAGTATGTTGGATATTTCGCGAGTGTTATCGGACGAGAAGTTCCGTAAACTGAAATTAGCTCGCTGCAAGAACCCGGTGGTGAAACAGTTCTGGGAAGGTATTGCCAGCAAAACCTCGGGCGAAGCCGGACTGCAGAATATTGTTCCATATATCACCGCCAAATTCGATGTTTTTACCTCTAACGAGATAGTGCGCCCCATTATTTCCCAAGAGCAATCCTCGATCAACTTCCGGGATATTATGGATAATCGCAAGATCTTGCTGGTTAATCTTTCCAAAGGCCGGTTGGGTGAATTGAATTCCCATATGTTGGGACTGATCCTGGTCAGCAAGATATTAATGGCGGCATTGTCTCGGGATACAGCCAAAGAGCAGTTGCCGCCTTTCTATCTCTACATTGACGAGTTTCAGAACGTGACCACTGATTCTATCTCTACCATACTGTCCGAGGCGCGGAAGTATAAGCTGGGCTTAACCATGGCTCATCAGTTCATAGCTCAGCTGGAAGACGGTATCAAAGAGTCGGTTTTCGGTAACGTCGGCTCTATGGTGGCTTTTCGAGTGGGAAGTGAAGATGGAGAACAGCTAGAATCACAGTTTGCTCCGGTTTTTACCGGTAAGGATCTGGTCAATGTTGAGAACCGCAATGCTTATGTCCGTTTATTGGTCAATGGCCACCCGCGTGACCCTTTTAATATTGTCACTCTGCCTCCCGCCTCTGCCAAGCTTGATGATCCGGAAGAAGTAAAGCTAAAAGCTATTGAAAAATACGGTTGTGATCGGGAAGAACTGGAGGAGCGGATAAGAAGGAAGTATCAATCGACCGAGGAGGGGTAGCCAAGTTTTCAAGTAGACCTTCGGCTCTCGGTCTGATAGAATAGAGCGAATAGTAGCAGCGGGTTTCTTTTTGAAACCTATTATTATTAATTATTAGTTAAGTTAAATATTTTTATGGCTGAAAAAAGTTTTAAAGAAGAAAAAACTTTCGTGCTGATCAAACCCGACGGCGTTAAGAAAGGATTGATCGGAGAGATAATTCACCGCTTTGAGCAGCGGGATCTGAAGGTGGTAGCGCTGGAGATGTTCCAGCCCACCGAAGATCAGATAGATAACCACTATCCTAAAGATGAGGCCTGGAAACGGCGTTTAGGGCAGAAAACTTTGGGGACTTATCAAAAATACGGCATAGACGCCATTGATGAACTTGGCACTGATGACGAACTGGCTCTTGGTGAAATGGTTCGCGGTTGGCTGATCGAGTATATGACCTCGGCTCCCCTGGTACGAATGGTAGTGGAGGGAGTTCATGCGGTGGATATGGTGCGTAAAATAGCCGGAGATACTCTGCCTTACAAAGCTGATATGGGTAGTATAAGAGGGGATTACTCAGCTGATTCGCCGGCGGTCGCCAATTCCGAAAGAAGGTCGGTACAGAACATTGTACACGCTTCCGAAACTCCCCAGGAGGCCGAACACGAGATCAAGCATTGGTTCGGTGAGAAGCCGCCGATCTATCCCTATAAGAGATACGGAGAAGATTAAACAAATTTTTCGTTGTGATCGGGGTATAAAATTGACAAATCCCCAAATTGTCCACAAGTTATCAACGAAGCTGATTTTACAAAGTATGCGGGTCTCGGTAGAGTGTTAAATAAGGATGAGAAGAGAACCCAAGTTATGATGAGGTAGATCAAAAGGGGCTCCTTTCCGTGCCAGTAAAGGGATCTCTCGCCATTTTCTCTGTTAATGGTTTAAAAATTAAAAGAGAAAATGATGGGGGGTCCACCTAACGGCGCGATCAGGAGTCCTGTTATAATTTTGGTGGATGGCAAGATAAAAAATAGCTGCTCCACTCCGCTCCAACCTCCGGCCAAGGTCGGAGGTTGTGGTTTTTACGCTATCAGACCAACTACCGGTATTACTTGATCACCTTGTTGCCGGTTTCGGTCGGAGGGGTGGTGGTTTGTTGTGGATCCGAGTAGGGTGCTTGTTTATTTTTTCCCGCCAAATAGCGCACTATTATCGGCACCAATATGGAAGTAACAATAGTTAGGGCTACCAGAGAGGTGGTTATGCCTTCGCTCAATTCCCCGAAAAGACCCTTTTCGGCACCGGCGTAAGCTATAGCCAAAGTAATAGATAGTTGAGGCATGGTGGTTGACCCCATGATGCTGCCTTCCAGTCGGGTGAAATTTAATATCCTTGCTCCCAGGTAACCGCTAAAAAATTTAGCCGCCATTGAACCGCCTACTATAGCCAGCATCAGCCACCATAAATGTTCCATCTCGCGGAATATGGTCAAGTCGGTAGTGGCTCCTATGACTATGAAAAAGACCGGAATGAAGAGGCCGTAGCTCATAGTGTGGACCTTGTCACGCAATCGTTGGTTGAAAAGCGAGTCGGAAAGTATCAAGCCGGCAAAAAAGCCGCCGACAATAGGATGAAGTCCCAGTAGTTCAAATATGACCACGGTACCCAACAGTATAACCAGAAGAGATCGCACATTGCGTTCAAACCCCTTCTCTTCTATATTAAGAGAAAGGGTCTTCTCTATTTTCGGTACTATTAGCCGGAGAAGGATGATAGAGAGAGGGGTTAATATCAAGAACCACTTCAGAGGAAGTCCTTCGGCGGTCGGGGCGGCGGTCTGCATAAATACGGCCAGAAGAACCAGGGCTAAAATATCCTGAAGTACTGCCGCTGAAGTGACCAACCGGCCGGCTTCGGTGCCCAGAAGTTTGTTGTTCTCCAGAACCGGTATCACTACCGCTACCGCCGAAGAGATGAATATGATCCCCAGCAATATGGCTCCTGCAAGATCCAGTCCAAAGGCGGCGCCTATTATTAGACCGGTAGCGAACGGCATCCCGGCGTTTAACAGAGAAAAGATCCCGACCGATCTCCAAAGCCGCAAAAAACCGGACATTTTGGTTTCCAGGCCGGCCATGAACATCAAAAAGATCAGACCTATCTGACCAAGGAACTCAATGGTCTCGGTCGGCTCCCAGTCTAAAAGCGGCGAACCCAACACCATTCCGCCGATTATCAAAGTTGCTACCCAGGGTAGGTGTAGTTTTCGCAGCACTTCGGAAAAAAGAACCGCCACTAAAAAGACCAAAAAGAATGATAAGAACTCCATATACTGTAAATTGTATTATATTTTTGTGAGCAAACCAAGGTAGTTATGGTTATTTGGAAAGAGTTGAAGTATGTGATAATATTACGGCTGGTGGGGTTGGATTGAAATATTCCTTCATAATATTATCCTAGGGAGTCCTAAATAGGCCTCCGGGGCGGAGCCCGATCCGGGTTCCAAGCCGGATCGTCTGCGGACACCCACCTGAAATTATAAAGGATAATATTCAAACAACCCCGCCTCCGGGCTTTTTCCTGACAGTCGGGCGAAAGAGTGGAGGCGGGTTTGTTTGTTCTATCATCTTCAGATAAAAAGTTACGGTTTAATAAAATTTTATTTTACCAGAGAAGATCGTGATCAGAAAATTCTTATTCATAAACAGTTAATGAGGGTCTCTATTCCACATTTGATAGTAGGGCTAATCACCGTGATCGCCGGGTTGCATCTTTTGGCTTTTCGGTTCTATCTTTATGATTTTTGGCCGTATTTCGACCTTCTGGTCCATTTTTTGGGCGGTGTCTGGATATTATTGCTGTATTACTGGATTTTTCATTTGGAATTTCCCGGTTCTTTTTTTAGCCGGAGTTGGAAGTCTTTGGTGGTTGGCGGGATGTTGACGGTTTTGGCGGTGGCGGTATTGTGGGAGGTTTTTGAGTTGCTGGCGGGGGCGGTTACGGTAGGTAGCGGATATTTGTCTGACACGATAGGGGATATATTGGCCGGTTTGGCGGGCGGCGTGGCCGGTTTGGCGATGGTTTATTATCATTATCGCTCCGGGGACAATTGATCCCAGTATGGACCCAAACAAAACCACACCCGCTTTAGCGGGTGTGGTTTGAGCTTTAGTAATAAGCGAAGTTATTTGGATTGCAGTTTTTGAACTATCCGTTCAAAAGTGTGCGGCTTATTTTCTGCCAGGTCGGCCAGCATCTTGCGATCCAGCGCAACATTGCTTTGGCGCAGATCACTTATCATACCGCTGTAAGTTCGGTTATGGAGACGGCAAGCGGCATTGATCTTAATATTCCACAAGGTTCGAAAATCTCTCTTTTTCTTGCGTCGGTGAGCGAAAGCATAAGCACCGGCATGGGCCACTGCCTCGTTGGCTGCCCGTTCTTTCTTGGATCGCCCGAAGATGTAACCCTTGGCTTTCTTGAGAGTGTTTCTTCGGTTTTTGATGGCGTTAACGCCTTTTTTTACTCGGGTCATAATTAACGATTAAACTTACTTACAAAATTAAATTATCAGTTAACAGCTGTTTCACATCCGTCTACGCCTTTCATTGCGATGCTAAGGTTGCAAATGCCGCCTGCTCATCACTGATCAGCTTTTATTATAAGGCAGGAACTGCTGTTTTATTTTGGGAGTTATGAAGCTGGCTTGCTTCAATTTGCGCTTTTTTATTCCCTGCTGTCCGCTGTCTTTGGCATTATAATGGCACTGACCCTTGGATCGGGACATTATCTTGCCCTTTTTGGTAACTTTCAGTCGGCTGGTAAATGATTTTTTTGTTCTCATATAGGTAATTTACTTTCTACTGAGGATCTTGTTATTGAAATATAACGTCACTAGAATAGTATAAATCAAATAAAAATGCAAGCTTTTTGCTTAGCTGACAAACAACATAAACCGGTCGGTTTTTGTTGAGTGCGGAGGTTTAGGGCTAGCTATTTTTTCTCTATTATTACCACCAGCCCCTTGGGGCTTTTCTTGGGTCCGTCGGCCACCTTAAATTCCTCGGTCACAAAATTCAGTATCCTCCATAATCGCTCTTCCAAGAATTTTTGTTCCATATACTTGGCCCGCCCGCGTAGATAAAGCTCCACTTTCACTCGGTTGCCTTTTTTGAGCCATGCCGAGACCTTTTTGGCCTTCAGTTCCAGATCGTGCTCCCCGGTACCGAGTTTTATTTGAATGCTTTTGGTCTCCACCTGCTGGGATTTGGCTTTGCGGGCCTTTTTTTGTTCATCATATCGGAATTTGCCGTAATCCATTATCTTGGCAACCGGCGGTTCGGCGTTGGGGGAGATCTCGATCAGGTCCAGGCCCGCTTGCTCACTGTGCTTCAAAGCATCGGAGAGGGAGAGAACACCCAAATTCTCTCCCTGCGAGCCGATAACTCTGAGTTTATTGGATCTTATTTGTTGGTTTATTCTGATCGCCGGCTGTTTACTCACAAGGATTATTTAATTCCGAATAATTTTTCGGATTATAACATATCAAAAATTATAAAACAACAAAAACCGAGTATTTTAACCGCTATTTACAACTTTATCCGGTCTCAACCTCCACCATTTGTTCGAAACGGCGAATGTCAGCCAAAAGATCGGAACGCTCGGTATGGAAAAAGATAACATGGAATATCTCTTTTCCGCCGTGTTTGGCGAAATAGGCGCGATCACCGACCTTTTTATTGATCTTGATATTATAAAAGGAGTCCAGAGTTTGAACTTTCTTGATGCCGGTCAGGGTTTTGATGCGGCCTTCTTTTTTGGGAAAGATCTTGATGACCGCGGTATGACCCTTGATCTTTTGCGGAATACTTAATTTACGGGGGATGCGGATAGCCAGGTCATTGGCGGCCAGATTTATACCGAAAGATAAACGATACATCTTTTCCCGAAAGCCGCCGATCCGGGGTCCGACCTCTATCACCTTCCATCCTTGCTCGGTTTTCATTAACTCGATATGGGCGGTGGTGCTTCGCAGTCCCAGGGCGTGTACCGCTTTTTCGGCTGTTTCGCGGGCTTGTCTGATACTGGTTTTGTTAAGTTTAGTGGGAGTGATCGTTTGGTAGGCAAAAAAGTCATCAAAGCCCACCGAGCGGCCGGTTTTGATGTAAACCAAAGGGTTGAAGTGCACCTTACCTCGAGAGCTTACATGAACATCGATCGAATACATTTCGCCGTCCATAAATTCCTCTACCAAAACTGTCGGTTCTCCGCGGCCGTTGTATTGTTTATACAGTGATCGGATCTTGCGGAATACCTTGTTCAAAGTGTTTTTTAATTCTTCCCGGTGGTAAGCGATGTTTACCAGTAAACTCATGTGCAGGCCGATCGGTTTCACTACCAACGGGAAACCTACTCGTTTTTCTACTGCGTCCAAAGTTTCCTTTTTGCTGTTGTGAAGTAATTTATAGCGGGGGGTGATGGAGCGGTCGTAGGCGGCAAATCTCCGTCGCATAGTTACCTTGTTTATTGACCACTCCAGTGATTCAGTGGTAGGGGTGCGAAGGTAGGGCAGAAACGGGATGACTTTTTGAAATACCGGAATATTACTTTCTGAACGGGCTGTAGCGGCCAGTAACCTTTTTTTGTAGGGTTTTAGAGAAGTTATCAGAGATTTGGGTGAATCAAAATTACACTTAATGGCGAGATCGAATTCCTCCAGTGATCTTTCTTGAGTTTGGTTTTGGGGTTTGTTTTGGTATAGAAGCGCAAAAGAAAGACCTTCTCCTTCAGGGGTGGCTTTCAGGTCTTTGATCACCTGTCCCAGTGCAGGGGTGCGGCTGACGAACAGGACGAGATCTTTTTCTTGTTTTTTTTGGTCCATATTTTTAAATCCCGTTTACAATAGCAACCGGCTACCGCCGGCAGCCGTTTTTTGGTTCCATTTTTTACTCTGTTGCGGTCAGCTAATTCTGGACTTTCTAATAATGCCAAGATATTTTGAGATGTCAATAGATGATCAACCTTAAACTGGGGAAACTTTAATAAATTTGGTCCGGTATACGGTTATTTGGCAGTTTCGCTTGTGGTATTTAAGAGTTTTGGATACCGGGCTAATTTCAGATCATTGATCGGTGGTCGGTTTAACACTCCAAGAAAAGTTTACCAAGCAACAACTTTTGCGGTTCTTTTTGTTAGACCGCTTATCGTTTTTATGCTATTCTTTAGGCAAAATAAGCGATTATTAATTTAATTATCTAAATTTATGGAGAAAATAAAACCTTTTTTGATGCCCGGTGCGGTGGTAATAGCCGGAATGTTCATAGCCGGGGCGGTGGTTTGGAGTAATACCGAAGATTGTTCGGCAGAGGGTGATGATAGTCAGGTTGCCGGTCGGGTGGTGGAAGCTGCTGAACTGGAAAGAACTGTGGAATTAAAGCAGTATGAGTCGGTCGACGGTATGGCTTTGGGGGATCCCGATGCTCCGGTGGAAGTGGTGGAGTACTCTGATTATGCCTGTCCTTTTTGTGCTCGCCACTGGGGTGAGGTTATGCCTCAAATAATGGATCAATATATCTCCCAAGGAGAGGTCCGGTATGTTTATCGTGACCTGCCGGTGGTCGGCGGCGCTCGAGCGGCCGAGGCAGCTCGCTGCGCCGGTGAACAGGGGGACTATTGGCGGTATCACGATGTACTCTTTTCCCGACAGCAACAAGACAGAGAGCGGTGGTCTGATGTAAATATTCACCAAGATTACGCCGAATTTTTGGATCTGGACGCCGAAGAACTGGCCGAATGTTTTACCGAAGGACGTTATCAGGATGAAGTAGCTGCTTCTGCTCAAGAAGCACAAGAATTGGGCGGCGAGGGTACGCCGTTTTTCGTGATAAACGGCCAAACTCTTGCCGGCGCTCAACCGTTTCCCGTTTTTTCATCGGTGATCGATGAATTTTTAGAGTAGGACTTTTATTAAGATCTGATAACGGCAAGTATCGCAATAATGTTGTTTTCAAGTTATGGCTATAGGACCTAATGTTGTTCGGTGGTCAAATGAGACCGGTTTTGTTTTGGCTACCGCGGCGGCCGCTGTCGGGCTGGGTAACCTGTGGCGCTTCCCTTATGTAGCGGGAGAAAACGGCGGGGCCGCTTTTGTGATAGCTTATCTGCTGGCGGTGGTAGTGGTGGGAATACCGTTAATGGTTCTGGAGATCAGCGCCGGCCGGGCCGAGCGTGGTAGCCCGGTTCGTACTTTCCGCAGTATTTATAAACCGGCTTCGGTGCTGGGTTGGGGTATTGTTCTATTGACCGTAATAATAATGAGTTATTATTTGGTCATTACCGGTTGGACGTTGGGGTTTGCAGTGGAGGCGGTGCAAGGCAATCTGATCTCTTTTGAAGGATTTACCGACGGCTATATTACTTTGCTTTACTTTGCCATAGTGGCTTTGATAACCGGAGTAGTGGTGGCGCGAGGTGTTAGTGCGATCGAGGTGTTGTCCAAGTTCATGATGCCGATCCTCATTACTATAGTTATTATATTAACCGTGAACAGTTTGACTATGGAGGGCCGGGGAGAAGCGTTGCAGTTTTTGTTCAACCCCGATTTTTCGTTATGGAGAAGCCCGACTTTGTGGTTGTTGGCTTTCGGTCAGGCCTTTTACTCTCTGGCGGTAGGGCAGGGTTATTTAATAACTTACGGCAGTTTTTTGCCTCGGACAGTTAATTTACCGCGAGCTTCCGGTATGGTGGCTTTGATCGAGACCGGTATTGCTATTTTGGCCGGATTAATGATGTTCCCGATAGTCTTTTCTTTTCAAGAGCTGGACCCCGGCGAGGGAACCGAGCTGGCTTTCACTACTTTGCCGCTAGCTTTTGAGCAGATGGGGGCCTGGGGCGGATTGCTGGGGGCGGTCTTCTTCGTACTGTTTTTTGTGGCGGCGATCAGTTCTTGTATTGCCGGAATGGAGGTGGTCAAAAATGCCGTTAAAGAGGAATTTCAAGTGTCTTCTGTTGTAGCTACTTTGATCTCGTTCATACCTATTATCCCTCTGGGCATCTTATCCGCTTTAAGTTTTACCCCTCTGGAAGTAGAGGTGCTGGGTCGTCCTTTCTTGGATGTCTTGGATCTTTTTGCGGCTAACCAAATAGTGGTAACCTCCGGTATCTTGGGGGGAGCGGTGATCAGTTGGTGTATTTCTCGGGAGGACTTGATCAATGGTTTTGGTACGAGGTGGTATAAACTGGCCTGGTGGACCGTGACTGCGGCTCGTTATCTGCCGATCCCGGCTTTGCTTTTAGTGGCTCTTTCTTTTATATTTTAGTCAAACCTACTCACTTTATTGGTGGTAAGTATTAGCAAATTCAATTATTCACTTAAGTAAAATATTAAAATGAGTAACAATAACGATTTTTATATTTGGTGGAACGGGCGGCTTAAAAGAGCCGAGGAACTCTCGGTGCCGCTAACCGCTCATGCTTTGCATTACGGCACCAGCGCTTTTGAAGGGATAAGGTTTTATGAGACCGACGAAGGAAAAAGAGCGGTTTTTCGGCTTAAGGATCACATCAAACGGCTTCGCTATTCAGCCAAGGCCTTGGGCATGCCGTCTTCTTATTCGCAGAAAGATCTGGAGCGAGCGGTGTTGGATACCGTCGGGGCGGTATCATTCCAAAGCGGATATATCAGGCCGATAATATTTCGCGGCGAAGGGGGGCTGGGTTTGGACCCCCGGAAGAACAAGGTTCATACCGCGGTAATGGTTTTGCCCTGGAGTGATTATCTGCCCAAGAAAGGGATCAAGGTAAAAATAGTTTCCCGCCGCCGGATCTCGCCGCTGGCTTTTGATCCGCAGGCCAAATGGGGCGGAGTTTATGTTAATTCCATTTTGGCTCATCTGGAGGCGCAAAAGGCCAAAGCCGACGAAGCTCTGCTACTGGATCAGAAAGGATATATCGCAGAAGGAGCGGGCGAAAATGTTTTTTTCCGTCAGGGAAATAAATTGATAACTCCAGAAGAGGGCAGTATTTTGCCCGGTATTACCCGAGATGCGGTGATGAGTATGGCCTCGGATCTGGGTTATAAGATCGAAGAGAAGCGCATAAAACCCGTTTCCATAAAGAATTTTCAGGAATGTATATTGGTCGGTACGGCGGCCGAGATCACGCCGGTTGCTATGATCGACGGTGAAAAGGTCGGCAACGGAGAGATCGGAGAAGTCGCTTCCTCCTTAATAGAACAGTTTAATGGAGTTGTTCGTGGCCGGGTTAAGAAATATCAAAGGTGGCTAACTTGGGTCGATTAAGTTAAAAAAGTAATCTAAATAAGCACCAACCTCAAGAGTTGGTGCTTATTTATTAACTTTATAAGTAAGGAGGAAAACCGGTTTGGTACGGGATCGGCTCCGCTTTTGTTTTGCGGAGCCGGTAGTTAGATGGATAGCTTTTAGTCCAGAGTTCTATGCTTTTGATCGCCAGTCTTTTCTCGAAGCTCAAGGATCAATCCCTCGTTGGCGTCCAAAGTTATTTGTTCAAGATCAAACTCCTTGTCATTATCGTAGTTCAAGCCGGAGCTGAGTAATAGCCTGGCTCGCGAGTCAACGTTCTCTGCCGGTGACAGTTTTAGGTCTTTTGCTGTTAGTTCGATACCGGTGTCAATTTTTTTATCCGAAAAATTAATGATGATCAAGAGTTTCTGAGACTCGGACTCTCGGATATAAGCGAAAACTTCTTCGCTGTTTTCTATATCGGGGGCGTGATAATAACCCTCTTGCAGGGCGGTACTGTTGCGGCGCAGAGCAAGCAAATTCTTATAAAGCGAG
The DNA here is from genome assembly GCA_964388095.1 of uncultured Candidatus Saccharibacteria bacterium. GTDB lineage: Bacteria > Patescibacteriota > Minisyncoccia > Phycocordibacterales > CSBR16-193 > CAYLYL01. Next base: position 12,411 of record CAYLYL010000018.1, read on the forward strand.
AGAAAAGAATGCGGGTCTTGGTTCTGGCTTTCTACATTAACCGTTTGATAATCGGGGTTTAGTGGTAGCCAAGGGTCGTTATCCGAGAAGCCGGCGTTCTTGTTCGGGCTCCACGGCATCGGGGTACGGGCCGGATCGCGATCCAAACCAAATCCCGGCACTCTCTTTTCCCAGGGGTCCTGGATCCATTCTTGCGGTATGGGAGTGTTTTTCATACCCAATTCATCGCCGTAGTAGATGAAAGGCATACCTCTTAAGGTAAGGAGCATTATGGCTGCTGATCCGGCTCGCTCGGTTCCCAGTCGCCCGGCTACTCGAAGATTGTCGTGATTGCCGTAGACGAAATTGGGGCAGTGTTC
>CAYLYL010000019.1:0-12676 GCA_964388095.1 uncultured Candidatus Saccharibacteria bacterium
GGCGACCGAATGAAGTACGTGTGGATCGGCTTGGCAGTCGGGTTGTTTGGGCTAGTGGCAGGTTGCTGCGCTTTTTCTTGCGCTTCAACCGAGAGAAATATAAGGGTGATAGAAGAGAGGTTGGAGGAATTAGAGAGGCGGGAAAAACCCACCCGAACTCCGACCGAAGAGAAGCCACCCCGCCGAAGAGTGGACGAGCCTCGCCCCTCAAGGGAAGTCGAGAAAAAGAAACCTTCCAGAACTCCGATCGGAGGAGAGCCCTTCTATCGAAGGGTGGATGAACCCCTCTCCCCGAAGAGACCTGAAGAGCGAGGTAGACCTCCCCGAACACCAATAGGAGGAGAACCCACCTATCGACGGGTGAGATGATCTTTTGCCACTAGATAGCATATATCCTTTTCCGCCTCGCGGCCCTGTAGGCCCGAGGCGGACATTTGTATATTTTGATATTTGTTTTAATGATCATTGTTCTAATTATTATTTGCTGGTTTTGATCGAAATTCAATTTGTACCGGGGTGATTTTAATGTCCGCTAACTATCTATACCAATTTTTGTAAAGGCATCTTTTATCCATTCTTGATCGGTGTGTAAATTTGCACTAAACGATAAAATGTGCTAATCTCAGGCCTACATGTTGAAAGAAGAAAACAAAAAATCACAAGATAAAACTTCTGCCGCTACCGCGGTGAATGATTCGAATGAAAAAAACCAAGCAGATGATCTGGAGGTTCGGGTTTATGAACTCGGTTTTCTGCTGAAACCTTCTTTGTCCGACACCGAGGCAGTTGCGACGGCGGAGGAATTTAAAAATTTAGTAACAGAAAAAGGGGGTGAATTCATCTCTCAGGGGGCGCCTGTTATGCGGCCTTTGGCTTATACTATTGAGATACCGCGCACTATCCCCAAAGAAAAATATGATCACGCTTATTTCGGCTGGATAAAATTTGAACTTTCTTCCACCGAACTCAAAGAATTCGAGAACAAGGTTTCTCGGCATTCGGCAATGATCCGTCATCTAATAGTGAAGACAGTTCGTGAAGATACCTTTGTTTCGGTTGAGGAAGCAGAAGAGGGCGAACAAGAGCCAGCAGATGATTCGGTAGCTCAGGTATCATCAGTGGTATCTGAAGTCGAGGGTCCGGCTGTTAGCGAGACATCCGAACAAACCGTATCTGAATCCGAACCCGCCGAACCCGCCGAACAGTCCGGTTCAGCTGATGCGGATACCGCCGCCGATCAGGTTGTAGAGGATACTCCAAAAGAGCCGGAGGGGGATGCTCCATCTTCGGCGTCTGAGGAAGCCACTGATGATGCAAAATCCGACAGTGAAGAAAAAGACGAAATAGATAAAAGCATTGAAGATCTGATAGTCGGCTAACACTGGACAACGATCAGGGTAAAGGTTTATACTTAATTTGAATTATGTATTACAACAAAGCCATAGTTGCCGGTAACTTGACCCGCGACCCGGAGCTCAGGTCGCTACCGTCCGGAGCCAAGGTTTGTAATCTGGGCGTAGCTACCAACCGGGTTTACAAGGATCGGGAAGGCAGGCGTCAGGAAAGTACCGAGTTCCATAATATAGTGATCTTTGGTCAACAGGCGGAAAACAGCGCCCAGTATTTGCGCAAAGGCCAGCAGGTCTTGGTTGAGGGTCGTCTGCAAACCAGAAGCTGGGATGACCAGAGTTCGGGACAGAAAAAGTACCGCACCGAGATAGTGGCCGATCTGGTGCAGTTCGGATCGCGCGGCGGAGGACAACAGGGTGCCGGCGCCAATGATAATTATACCCAACAAGATCAATCCCGGAATGACGGTTCTTCTGCTTCAAACAATAACGAACAGAAGACCGGCAGTTCACCAACCGACACTGCCTCCGCCGGCGGTTCATCATCCGGCGGGGACGAGATAGATTACCCGGAAGAAGAGATAAATCCTGAAGATATTCCTTTTTAATAAAAGAAGTTAAATAAAAGTAAAACAATTATGAAAGAGTGTTATTTCGGCAAAAACAACATCACCTATGTGGATTACAAGAATACCGAGCTGCTAAAGAAGTTCTTGAATCCCCACGGGCGAATTCTGTCGGCCAAAAAGACCGGCGTGTCGGCCAAAAAACAGCGCCAGCTGGCCCAGGCGGTCAAAAGAGCCCGTTATATGGCCCTTCTGCCTTACGTTTCCAGCTAACGGTGTGTAGAATCATTTTGCAAGCTACTCTAAGGCGGCCTCTTGGGCCGTCTTTTTCAATTATTTGACCAAAACCGGATTGATGTATTAAAACCGCCGGATTGAGTGGGTGATGAGTTATCCCAACTATCCCCAATAACACTTGAGATCTGTGAGGGTTCAGTGTTGATCTGCTATATAGGCAAGAGCTATAACCAATGTTCGAAGCGAAAGGGGGTGAACTGACATGCTGAGAGTGCAGTACTGTGGAAATTGCGGCAAATGGGTAACAGCAGGGCGCATGAAAAGATGTCCTATATGTCATGGCCCTGTTCAATCGTCCTACAGAGCAAAATGACCCAAGCCCCCTTCGGGGGGCGAAAATTTTGATCACCCGGTATATGCAATATAAATATCAACTTAAAAATGCCACCCAATTCGGCTGGCCCGGTTTGAAGGGTTACGCCTTTAACTCCGCCAATGATTTTGCCGAAGCCAGCGCGGTGTTATTTGAAGTTACCGACCGCCATGGGCGGGTAAGAAATACGTTGAGTGACCGCATTTACTTGGTACTGGAAGGAGAAGGAGAATTTGATATCAACGGCGAAAAGATCCCGGTTCAACCTTATGATGTTATCATAGTACCGAAAAATACCGAGTATGACTACCGGGGAAATTTAAAACTCTTTTTGGTCCATTCGCCCGCCTATGATCCGGCGTCCGATGTTGACCTGGAGTCCAGGCAGGATTGATAAGAAAAGATTACTAGCTCCTTGGTTAATTTTTTAATTAACCCTTCTCTCCATTATATTTTTTTACCTTTCGGCAAAAGGGAAGTTGATTTAGGGTAGCTGCCGTTTTTAAAGATCCCCAACTCTCTCATTTTGAGGTACGGGAATTACTTTTTAAGTGCGGTTTCTGCTTTTTGTTCACAAACAAAACTCCGCTTATGACAGCTTTTTAAATTCGGCAGGGAAAAGTCAATGAGTCTCCATTAATCGGCGAATTCTCTCTACTAACTCTTCCCGGGTCTCGGAGTTTTCGCCGTTAGCCAGATCCTCGGCCATTTCCATGACCTCATCTGCTACTCCCTCATCCTCCGGCCATTCTACTGACTCCACCGGCAGACCGGCTTCTTTTATCATCTCGTCCAGTATGGCGTTTACCTCTGGTCCGGCATCTTGTAGACGCTGGACCAGCGGAGCGGCCGGGTTGAGATCATCCAGCATAGCCGGAATCGACTCCTCGTCCTCTTGCCAGGAAAACTCGTCTCCTTCTCCCATATTGTTTTGACTGTCTGTCATACCAATTAATTATATCATTTTCTTGCTTTAACACCACCATAACATCACAGTACTTGGGCTTTCTAATCGCTGTGCCATACATATTGGTTTGGCTGGATAAAAGAGGTTCGTTATGCTAAGATAAGCCACGTTATGGCGGAAATACCTTATAACAAAATAACCAACGGCAGTTATATTATTTTGGACAGTGAACCATATGAGGTACTGGATTCTCATATCTTTCGCAAACAACAACGCAAAGCAGTTAACAAGACCAAGCTTCGCAATCTGATCTCGGGCAAGGTGACGGAACGCTCCTTTCACCAATCGGAAAAGGTAGAGGAAGCCGAGGTGGATAAAAAAGACGCTGTCTATATCTATTTTCGCAACGGCCATTACTGGCTTCATGCCGCAGCCGACAAAAGTGACCGCTTCAGTGTACCGCAGGAACTGGTGGGTGAGCCGGGCCGTTTTTTAGTTAACGGTACCGAAGTAACAGCCCTGATGTTCAATAACGAAGTTATCGGCTTGGAACTTCCCATAAAGATGGAGCTGTCGGTCACCCAAGCTCCGCCCGGCGACAAGGGAAATACCGCCCAAGGAGGTACCAAGCAGGTGACCCTGGAAAGCGGGGCGGTGGTGACCACTCCGTTGTTCGTCAAAGAAGGGGATCGTATCAGGATCAACACCCGTACCGGTGAATACACCGAGCGGGCAACGTCTTGATCTGTGTTCGTTTGTTAGCGGTTTTTTGCGGTATTGATATTTCAAATAGCACCTGCGCTTTCAGCCCCTCACATGCTCTTGTATGCGAGGGGTTCTTGGTACCGGGGTTTATATGAGTAACCCGGTTTGTTGTCGAGGTTGGTTTCTTAAAATCCGTACCATTCGCCGTCAATATAGACGGCATAAAAGGCCATTATCTCTCCCTCTTCATTTTCTCGGGCTATCTCTACCATCTGTTGACCGGTTCTCCACTTGGTTTCTTCTTCCAGTAACAACTCTACCGACAGCTGCTCGGCATATTCGGCTGATTGTTCGGCCGCGTTTTCTAATGCTTCATCGCTTTGTCCGGCTATCAGCTCGCCCAGCTGGGGTTCCTGGATGTTTGAAGATAGGAATTCCAAATATTCGCGAATCTCAAAGATCTCTGCTTCCCGGTATTGCTCGGCGGAATGAATGATCGCTCGAGCGATTCTTGTTTTCTCTTCATTGTCCAGTTTTGGTAATGGGCCGCTTGCTTCTTGCGGCTCGGTTGTTGTTCCTTTCTCTTGTTCCGGTTCAGGAGACGGTTGGTATTCTCCCATCTCTTCCTGCGTTCGGTGATCTTCTTCTCTATCTTCGTCCATGGTACCGGCCGATATTACGAACAGTACCAAAGTCACCGCCAGGGCAATGATCAAACCTACCACTACCGGCATTCCGCTTGGAAACAGTTCGGAGCTTTGTCGGGATTGGTTTGGTTGTTGACTCATAATAACAAGCTTATTAATTACATTATATCAACCGGCAGACAAATGTAAACTTCTCGCAAACCACTCATACCGAGCAAGAACCCCCGTTTTGCCTTTGCCTGTCGGGTGGTTTGGATTATAATGGTAAACAGTAATAGATTATTCGCTAAAGGAATTTTTATGAATTATAAATATCTTTTTAATTTAGGATCGCCTCGGTTTCTTTTTTATTCGGCGGTACTTGTGGTGATGATGGGGGTGTTGGTCGGAGGTTCCGACCCGCTGCCGGTTGAAGGGTCTCAGGACCGCCTAAGAGATCTAAGGGATCAGTTGGCCGAACTGGAAAGACGGTTGCGGGGACAGGAAGAGGTTGCTTCCGATGTCCAGGAGTGGGACGGGGAAGAATTTACCGAAGATCTCAATATCGGATCTCATGGAAGTGAAGTCCAACGCCTGCAGGAATGGCTGAACCAAAACGGCTACACCGTGGCCGAAACCGGCTCCGGCAGCTCCGGACAAGAGACCGAATATTTCGGTTTGGCTACTCAACAGGCGGTGGCCGCCTTTCAGGAGGATCGGGGTATAACCCCCGCCGAGGGTTATTTTGGTCCGGTTACCCGGAGGCAAATGAATGAACTCTTAGAAGAAACTGCCGCTGTTGAGGAACCCATTGCCGAGCCGCAACCGGAGGAACCGGATGAAGATAGAAATAAATATGACGTTACCGGAGACGGTCAAGTAACCCAACAGGATGTGGATGCGGTCATGGATTGTCTTCTGGACCGAGAGGGGTGTGACGAAGACCAAAGGAGGCGTGCTGACATAACCGGAACCGGTCAAGTGGATTCTAATGATCTGCGAGCGGTGATCTCTGCCTACATGGATTCAAACGGATATAACGGAACAACAGCGGAAGAACCAGTTGATCCGGATGATGGTGAAGAACTACCGTCCGAGGATCCGGAAGAGATGTTTCAAGGCCTTCGCAATTTACTGGCTCCCGAGGCAGAGGAGGAGCCGGAGGAAGAAGAGAAAACCGCCAACCAGGTGATCTTTGGTGATGTGTTGGGTCACGGTCAAACACCCGATCTGGAGATCTTTGATAGTTTGCCGAGCGATCTTAATATGAGCGGCGGTTATTATTATACCGGATACCAAAACTATGTTGGCATCTGGGGGATAGAATCTCCTCGTTTTCAAACCTGGGAAAGAAAACATTTTTACTACTGGAAAGACGGAATGGAAGACGCCGAACCGGCCGAGGAAGAAGGTTTTAGACACTATCCGGCGGCCGGTTATTGGCATCCGGAGTACGAAGAAGGAGAAGGAGGGTTTGCTGTTATCTGGGATGGAAACGGCAACACTTATCTCTGGGATAAAGAAAGAGATCCGCAGTTCATCGGACCGGATCACGGCCAACATCAAATGGCTTGGTGGGGGTTCGATAAGATAAATCCTCCCGAGGTGGCTTATTATGTAACCGACTCCTTTGAGCAAGGTCCGGCGGTATATGCTTGGGGGGTTACAGAGGCAGAAGATCCCAATACCGGTTTGACCATTGAGATTCCCGAGGTTTACAAAGGCCCGCCCAACGTTTATTTCGTTGAGGATGATGATGAGGCGTTTGAGCGTGTATTGACTCCTAATGGCATTCCGGACGATAGGGGTGCTCCGGATCTGGTTGATGTAAATAACACCACCGGACAGATAACCATGTTGTTCGGAGCCCGTGTTTATCGTTCCGAAGAGGGGGATCTGTCCAGTTTCGAGCGAGTTTACTAACAGTTGTCTCAACTTAAAAAAGTCATCACAAACCCCCTTCTCTTATGAGAGAAGGGGGGGTTCTGTTAGGTGGTTCCTTTCGGGGCGGGGTTAAGAATTTTTTTCGTATTCTTCCTTGAGATGTTTGCGCACCTGTTTTCTGATCTCGGTGGTTGTCTTTTTATTCTCCTTCAGATATTTACGGGCGGCATCGTATCCGCGCCCCAGTTTTTCCTCGCCGTAGCTGTAATTGGCACCCGATTTGGTTATTAGCCGGTATTTTTCGCCCAGCGCCAGAAGTTCTCCCTCCTGCGAGATCCCCTCATTGTATAGCAGGTCAAATTCGGTCTGCTTGAACGGGGAAGCTACCTTGTTTTTGGCTACCTTGACTCGGATCCGTCCACCCATTACTTCCTCGCCCTTTTTGATCTGGGCTATTCTTCTAATGTCCAGCCGTACCGAGGTGTAGAATTTCAATGCTCGGCCGCCCGGAGTGGTCTCGGGGGAGCCGAAGAATACCCCGATCTTTTCACGGATCTGGTTGATGAATATCACTAAAGTACCGGTACGGGCGGTAATGGCGGTCAGTTTGCGCAGAGCCTGAGACATCAATCGTGCCTGTTTGCCCACATGGTGACCGCCCATTTCTCCTTCTATTTCGTCTTTGGGAGTCAAAGCCGCTACCGAGTCCACTACTACTACCGCTATCTGTTCCGATCGCACTAAGCTTTCTACTATCTCCAGCGCCTGTTCACCGGTGTCCGGCTGAGAGACCAACAGGTCGTCGATCTTAACTCCCAGTCGGCGGGAATACTGCGGATCCATCGCATGCTCGGCATCAACAAAGGCGCATACGCCTCCTTTTTTTTGCGCCTCTGCTACCACATGAAGAGCTAGGGTTGTTTTACCGGAGGATTCCGGTCCGTATATCTCTACCACTCGACCGCGCGGCAGGCCGCCGATGCCCAGTGCACTGTCCAGCCCCAATGAACCGGTCGGTACGGCATCTACGTTTACTTTCGGCCGCTCGCCGAGCTTCATTATTGCCTCCTCACCGAATTTGTTTTTGATCTCCTTAATAGTGTTATCTATCTCGGAAGGGTTCTCTTTCTTTGCCTCGGATTTTTTTTCGGTTGATGAAGTATCGGCGGTTTTTTTAGCGGCTTCTGTTTTCTTTTTGGCCATAAAATATGTTGTTTATTAGGTGTGGTAAATCCTTTTTGATCCGTTACTCGCTTTCCTCTTCGCCTTCTTCTCTTTCTTCTTCATTATCTTTCTTATTCTCGTCTTCCGAGTTTTTCTCCTTGCTGTCTTTTTCTTGGTCGTTTTGTTCCACTTGTTCCTGCAGACGTTCTAATTTTTCTTCCCAATCTGTTTCGGTAGAGTAGGGAGGTTCGCCGGTATAATAGATCTCCCTCTCCAGCTTTTTTTGGTTGCCGAACTCATCCTCGCCTTGCACTTTGATTGTATTATATCTGCCGGATAACGGCAAACTCGTCTTGAAACCTCCTTCCGGGGTCAGATTGACCGATCGCCCGTTAATGTAGATCTTCCGCACATTGTCTGCCTGTCCGCTTACTTCCACTACCGGTTCTTCAGTGGTGGTGGCGACGGCGTTTAGCTCTATTTGCGGCCCGAAGATCACCGCTTGGGCCTGCCAATAACCCAGGTAAGCGATACCTCCGATTATCAGCAGGCAACCGCCAAGCCGGGGTAATATATTCCTGTTTTTGTTATTAAAAGTCATAATTGATGCCTGTCAGGTTAATTTTACATTAGATTATATAAACCTCCTAAATTGTATCACGGGATTGGTATTATGTATTATTGGTTAAAAACACAAAACACAAATTACAACTGACAAATAAAACACAAAGCACAAAACACGAATTATTTCGTTTTATCAATAACAGCGGAAAGGATATTACGAAGCTCCCGGGTTTCATCTTGTAGAGCGGATACCTCCTCTATATTTTCAACAGAGGTCTCTTTTAAAATATCAAGCCAGTAACCGGTTTCCTTTGCTTCTTTTCTGGAGATACGAAGACGATGAGAACGATCTTTTTTACTTAACGCTTCGTTTGCTTCGATATAGTTAGCGCCAATTGAGCAGTCGGAACGAATGACCTGTTTAATTATTTCCGAATTAACCACGTCTTTTTTAATTCTTTTACCATGAGGAATGATCTTCTTGGAAAACTCTAAAGTTCTTTCTTCTAATTCCCGATAATTCCTTTTATTTTGTGTTTCCATATCTTTTGTGTTTTGCCTATATTTGCGCTTTACCTATGATTTGTATTTTCTTTGTTTTTTGTAACTTGTGTTTTGTGTTTTATTTGTAACTTGTCAGTTGTGCTTTGTCTATATTGTGTTTTGTGTTTTTTTCAAAATACAAACCCCGTAATACAAAACAGTGCTTTGTCCATGCTTTATTCTACTCTTCTCCATAATTATTATCCGGTCCTTTTTCCATTATATCTCGAGGCTTGGCGCCGTTGGCCGGGCCGACCACTCCACGCTCTTCCAGCATATCTATTAACCGGCTGGCCCGGGCATAACCGACTTTCAATTTCCTCTGCAGGAAAGATGCCGAAGCCTTGCGATTTTTGATAACCACTTCACGGGCGTCTTCGTACAGGTCATCATCATCACTATCATCATCGCTGCCGCCGATCAAGCCGGAGCTTAGGCCGTCGCCACCTTCTTCTGTAGCCAGATCCAGCTCATCCGACAGTTCACCCTCCCAGCTCTTGCTCAAATATTTTACCACCTTTTTCACTTCTTCTTCCGAGATGAAAGGGGATTGCAGCCTTTGGGGTTTAGCCATCTCGCCGGATAGGTATAGCATATCGCCGGCTCCCAACAGCCGTTCGGCGCCTCCGGTATCCAATATTGTTCGGGAGTCTATCTGTGAAGAAACCTGCAAAGCCAAACGGGCCGGTATGTTGGCCTTGATCAAACCGGTAATGACATTAACGCTCGGTCGCTGAGTAGAAAGCAGTAGGTGGATACCGACCGCTCGACTCATCTGGGCTAGTCGTACCACGCCCGCTTCCAGTTCTCGGGGGTAGGTGGACATTAGATCGGCCATCTCGTCAATAATGATGACGATATAGGGCATCGGTACTACCTGGGATTCCGGTTCCTCGCCGGTCTCTTCTTTGATCTTCCGCAGACGTTCCTTTTCCGGTTTGACCACCTTTTGATGATAAGAGCTAATATCTCGCACTCGCTCGGCTTCCAGTATATCGTATCTCCGATCCATTTCTTTAATGGCCCATTTCAGTCCGATAATGGCTTTCTTGGGGTCGGTTATTACCGGTGTCTGCAGATGGGGGATGTCGTTGTAAAGGGTAAGCTCTACTCTTTTGGGGTCTACCATTATTAGACGCAGGTTCTCCGGTGAATTACGGTATAGCAGTGAGGTTATGACCGAATGGATGGCCACCGATTTACCCGATCCGGTGGCTCCGGCGATCAGCAGGTGCGGCATTTTACTCAGGTTGGCAAAGTGGGAATTGCCGGAAATGCTTTTGCCCAAAGCCAATAGCAGCGGTTTATCCGATCTCTGAAACTCGTCCTGTTTTAACAGAGTACCTAACCCGACCATTGATTTGGCGGTATTGGGTATTTCTATACCGACCAATGATTTGCCCGGTATCGGAGCTTCTATCCTGAGCGGGTGAGCGGCCAGCGCCAGCGCCAGGTCGTTCTGCAAACTGACTATGCGGGATAGCTTCACACCTTCGGCCGGTTTAAGGGCATAGCGGGTAACGGTGGGGCCGACCGACACCTCGTCCATTTCTACACTGACCCCGAAATTGCGCAGGGTGCGTTGAATAGTAGTGGCTTGAGCTTTAATATCGCCCACTCCCGGTTTGCCGGAATCTTTTTCCAAGAAAGACAGCGGCGGCGGTTCATAGTGATGATAAAAACCCGAGGTAGTATCCACTTCCAACTCGTCGGATTTCTTTTTCTGGGAGCCGCCGAACGGATTCCAACCGCCTTGAGTGGCGGAGCTTTTGGGATCGGCGCTTTTCTCTTCTTCTTGATCTGATTCTGCTGTTTTTGGTTCGCTTGTTTCTTTCTTCTTTTGATCCTCTTCTTGCTCAAGCGCCGGCTCGGTTATCGGCTCTGCCTTTAGTTCACGGTTTCTCTCGGCCTCCTCTTGCCGCCGTCGAGCTCTTTCCCGCAACTCTTCTATTATATCCGCGATGGGCAGGGAAGCGTTAAAGATTATCAGAAAGGCAATTAATAGCGACCCGGCCAACATTATCAAACTCAGATAAGTATCAAACAACCGAACCAATGGAACGGCTATTATTTCACCCAGCCAACCGGCGTGATCGGGAAACAGTACTCCCACGATACCCAAGCCGGACAATAAGAACAGCCCGGTTCCCGACCAATGGATCCAGCTGAATTTATGCTCCAGCGAACGCAGGAACACTCCGCTTAACAGAAGACACAACAACGGCAAAAAGAAATACCCCACTCCTAAAAGCTGGTTTAAACCGCCGTATGCTACTTCGCCGGCTAATCCGGCGGCTTGGCGGCTGGCCAGTATCAAAAAGGCGGCCAGTATGAAAAAAAGAATGGCCACTATCCCGCGTACGGTTCCTTCGTGCAGATCAGGGCGGCGGGCCTTTTTCTCGGATTTGGTCGATCCTTTTTGGGCGGCTGACTTGGAACCCTTCTTTTTACTTTTCTTCGGGGAACTCATAACTTTATGGTCGGCAACTTCTCAAATACTCCTATATTTTATCATATCCGGTCTTTTTTTTCAGCCCCAAAAAAGAATGGGTATTGAAATAACGCCTGTGTGTGGGGTGGGGGATTGTCGGGCTGAACTGTTCGGTGCTAACTTTTCCTTGAACGGCGCCTAAAACAAGGTGCATTGTAAGGTGCAGCTCGGTCCAATTCTGTTCTGTCCAATGACATTTTTGGCCCACGGGCTCAATCAAAAGGACTTTAAAGACCTTCCGAAGCAGTGCCCTTTACAAGACGTCTTTTATTGATATAATGGACAAAAGACACAAAATATGGTATAAAGGTCATAAAGTAAAAGACGACCGTTATTTACTTATATAAAGGACAATTATGATAAACCAAAAAGACAATAAAAGACATAAGGCACCGCAACAATCGGACAAGAGTGACCGTTACCTTTCAAATACACCCACAAAAGAAAAGCATTTGGCCGACAGTATTACTTCCAATAAGTCCTTTACTTATGTCTATAAAAAGACAGAGAAAATAGCCGCCGCCCTTTATATGATGTCCGATAATTTAAGTGACCGAGAGCCGATGAAGGGCGAGCTTAGAAGTTACATTTTAGATGTACTGTCCCAAGTAACCGAACTCGGCACTTCGGCCGGTTTTGAACGCGATACCGTTAATCGACGGATCAGAGAGGATGTTATGCGGATCATTTCCTGTCTTGATATCGGTCATTACGCCGGTTTCTTTTCTCAAATGAATCGGGCGGTACTGCGTCGCGAGCTTAACGCTTTGATTGATTACCTTAATAATGTAGATCTGTCCGAGTCCTCGGCCAATATTACCGAAGACTTTCTGGCGGTGGAAAAACCGCAGGTCTCTCTGGGCGAGCAGTTGGAGTCCGAGTTAGCCGGCGACACCGATTCCTACCCTGCAACAGCTTCCGCATCGGCCGCTATTACCGGTAAACCGGACCGTTCTTATTACTCTTCTTCGGCGCCGATTTATTCCGGTCCTGACGCTACTTCTTCGCTGGATCCCGGTGTCTCTCGTCATAGTTCTGATCGCAATAATAATGGTAATTATGGCGGGCGATTATCCGATGAACAGGCGGCTGTTAACCGCAATGAACGACGAGCAGTGATCCTTTCTTTGATCAAAAGAAAAGGGGAGATCTCGGTTACTGATGCCTCCTCGGTTATCTCGGGCTGTTCCCAAAAAACTCTCCAACGCGAACTCACCGCTATGGTGAAAGAGGGCGTACTGCAGAAAAAGGGCGAGCGGCGCTGGAG
>CAYLYL010000020.1:0-1363 GCA_964388095.1 uncultured Candidatus Saccharibacteria bacterium
CTCGCCCCGCTCGATCTCGTCGTCATCGAGCCGCAGTTCGGCGGTCGGTTCGGGAATAACATCTTCTTGTGGGTAATAAAGTAGATCGAACTCCACTCCATCCGAGGAACCATACATCTTGCTGCCATACCAAAGGATAATCAGACCGTTCATCTCATCCCAATACCCTACATCCGGAGAACCTGAAGGGAGTCCATAAGTTGTTGGATCGATCTGTTCATTTCCATCCATTCGGTAATGTTCACCATCTTCATACCACAGAGAAACCGCTTCCTGTCCGCCGATAGTGGAATCATGGTAATAACCTACTTGAGGAGCCTCATCTTGTGGTAAGCCAAAATCACTGATCTCTGCCGGTGAGAGGACCGAGAACTCATCGGCTGAGCTGTTCCAAAGATAATTGTAACCATCTTCATCCCAAAGACTAACCAAACCGTCACCATAACCATGCCAATAACCGGTAACTATAGCCAGATCAGTCGGAATATTGGAATAATCCTCAGAAAGATCGATCGTGCGAAAACTGTCATCATCAGGACCCCAAACCAAATATCTGCCGTTATCATCCCAAATACCTACCATCGGCTGATCGGGATGATCCTCTTGAAGTTGATGAGAATAACCCGCGATCGGTGAAAAATCAGAAGGCAGATCAAGACCTTCAGTGTCCAATTCATAAAAATCTCGACCGTCTTCAGCTATGTAGTATCGTCCGTCTTCATCCCAGAGACCGACCAAACCAAACTGACTATAATAACCAATAACCGGTTCAAAACCAGCCGGCAAACCAGAGTAATCAATATCATCTATTGGCGGTAGATCAACAGCGATCGAAGTTGAAGTTTGCTCACTTGAACCATCATAACCATAACACCGGAGTCCGTATTCGGTATTTTCTGAGGGAGACACCTCTACTTCACCACCGGTTGCTCCGGAAGTAGAGAAGTTATACCCCTCACACCTCCAGGCCTCATCAGCACTCCAGGAAAGAGTAGTACTATCTCCCTTGGTGATCGAATCCCGGCCTAGTTCCAACTTCAGGTTGGTTACCGGTTCGAGTGACAGTATTTTATTTATCACTTTTTGCAGATCATAGGCATCAACATTTCCGGAATCAGTCAGATCAGACCTTTGACGCAACTCTTCGTCATCAGCACAGGGAGAGGTTTCCAAAATGCAGCTCTCTACAATATCTTTATCCGTTTCATCAATTACACCGTCGCGATTAATATCATAACGACTATATTCCACTTCAGCCAAATCGGTAACAAATATCCGGACATTATCAGTTTGCTGATCACCGGTTTCGCTCTCACACACAACGGTAAAGGTAGTATCCTGCGAGAGAGTATCAGTAGAAACA
>CAYLYL010000020.1:1463-11826 GCA_964388095.1 uncultured Candidatus Saccharibacteria bacterium
AGGAAATAGCGTCCTCGGAGTCCCAGATCAAAGTGGTGCTCTCGCCTTCTTCCACAGTATCAGGATCGGCCTGCAATGAGACCTGCGGGATGATCTCCTCCGGTTCTTCAACCGTCAAGGTAGTACTGTCATCAGCCTGTTGGTCATCAGCGCCGTAACAGGTGATCGAATAATCAGTGGTATCATCAGGTGAAACCTGTTTAGAACCTTCAACAGAATCATTAGTGTCAAACCCCTGGCCAACACAATTAACAGTGTTTTCCGAGGTCCAGATCAATTCAGCGCTTTCTCCTTGTTCGATAACATCGGGATTCACGGTCAGTTGTACTTCCGGCTCCGGTTCGGGAGCGGGTTCGATAACCGAAACATCAACCGATTCGGATTCAAGGTCGCCCGTTCGGCTCTCACACACAACGGTAAAGGTAGTATCCTGCGAGAGAGTATCAGTAGAAACAGAGCCCGAGGTGTCGCCGCCGGTATCGAAATTCTCTCCTTGGCAGGAAATAGCGTCCTCGGAGTCCCAGATCAAAGTGGTGCTCTCGCCTTCTTCCACCTCCTCCGGTTCAGCCGAAATACTAACTGACGGCACTATCCGTTCAGTGTTGACAGAAACAGTAACTGAATCTGTGCTGGAATGAGCAAATGCGTTATAACAAACAACTTCATAAGTAGTTGTTTCTTCCGGAGACACCTCGACCTCGCCCTCTAACTGTTCCTCGGTCGAGAAATTAACCCCTTCGCATATAACGGTGTTCTCGCTCTGCCAGCTTAAAACCGCCGACTCACCCACTACAATATTTGTTGGGTTGGCTTCCAGTTCTACTTCGGGAGCCGAAGCCGAATTGGTGCGCAATGACTCACTAAGTTCAGCGGCCTTGGTTTGGGTGAACTGGAGAAAATTGCTTCCCTCTAAATCCCAGCCTCCAAACAACTCCGCCGGAGCTACACCGGAAAAGAAAAGCAGCAAAAACACCACCAAAAACAAAGATCTCAGCGGCCATAACCAACTGAAATCCAACAGATCCGGATCTTGACGGAGAATATTTTGACTTGCGCAGCTGCGCAAATTACTTACTTTTTTATTAAAACTATTATTCTTTTTCATAATATTGATAATTTGACTAAATTTACACTTTTTAATTAACTATTTTTTAATTTTTCTATTTGCACTAAACCAACTATAACCTTGCCTACCAAAGTAGGTCGTTGAAAGAGCATAACGAGCTTCAATTTAAGCTCATATTACTCTTAAATTAACCGTTGTCAACTTATATTTACCGTTTTGTAGTTAGAAAAAAACCTTTTTTGTTAGCCGTTTTTTTACAAAATATTAATATGTCCTTTACTACTAAAATGTCCTTTACTAAAACGCTCTTATGTAATAATTTTTTCGGTTTGATTATTTATGTCTTTTATAAATTATTATTTATGTCTTTTAATAATAATATTTGTCTTTTACATTAAATGCGTCCTTTACTGGACGGAAACCGTCGTTCAACTTTATTTTTTATGACCGATACATCCTTATTTCACTGAACCGAGCTGTCTACACCAACCAACAATGATATAGTGGCACCCGTCCAACATTCCGATAACGCGACCACTGTCCTCTTGTAATCTCGTGTTTTTTACCCGAATTTGTGTTAATATAAAGGGAAAATAACTTAAAGGAATCTTGCCGCTTTTATCTTTAAAGGCAGATATTATATTTTCCTAACATAAGCCAATTTGTAATATGAGCCACAATAATTCCCGACAACAAAACACTGAGATCGATCCTGTTTTCTTAACCCCGTACAACCCGGAGCTTCATGAGCGAGATATTTACCGATCTTGGGAAGAAAGCGGTTATTTTGATCCCGACAACCTTCCCGATCGACACCGAGAGCCTTTTACCATCATTTTACCTCCCCCCAACGCCACCGGCGTACTGCATATGGGCCACGCCCTGGTATTAACCATCCAAGATACCATCATCAGGTTCCAACGAATGCGTGGCAAGAAAGCCTTGCTTCTTCCGGGTACCGATCATGCTGCTATTGCCACCCAAGCCAAAGTAGAGAAAAAAATAGCCAAAGAAGAGAAAAAAAGCCGTTATGATCTGGGCCGTGAAGAGCTACTTAGGCGGATCAGCGAATTTGTAGAGAACAGTCGCGGCACCATAACCGAGCAAACCAAGGTTATGGGTACTTCCAGTGACTGGTCTCGTGAGGCCTTTACTCTGGACGAAGAGCGCTCCCGTGCCGTGGTCACCGCTTTTAAGGATCTATATGAGAACGGATTGATATACCGAGCAAACAGAGTGGTAAACTGGGACCCCAAAGGAGGCACCACTATCTCCGATGATGAAGTGGTATATCAGCCCCAAAAAACCGCTCTTTACACTTTTCGTTATGATAAGGACTTCCCCTTTTTAATATCTACCACCCGACCGGAGACCAAGTTGGGCGATACTGCGGTAGCAGTACACCCGGATGATAAAAGATATCAAAAATATATCGGGCAGGAACTGGAAGCTAACTTCTGCGGCGAAAAACTTCACCTCAAGATCATTGCGGACAAAGAAATAGACCCGGAATTCGGAACCGGCGCTGTAGGGTTAACCCCGGCTCACAGTTACACCGACTGGAAACTGGCCCGCAAACACGACCTACCCCTTAAACAGATCATAGACGAACGAGCGCGGATCACTGTAGAGAATCCGGAATTTCAGGGCAAGAAAGTAAAGGAAGTTCGAGACCTGGTCGTGGAGAAATTACAACAAGCCGGCCTAATGGAAAACGAAGAAACCATAGAGCATAATGTGGCCACTGCCGAACGAACCGGCGCGGTAGTAGAACCCCTACCCAAGCTACAGTGGTTCTTGGATGTCAATAAAAAATTCACGTTAGAGAATTCGCAGATCTCCAGTATCGCATCCGGTGAACAGGTCACTCTTAAAGACATTATGCGTCGTTCAGTAGCTGACGGAGATATAAAATTCATTCCTGATTACATCAAAAAAACTTATTTCCATTGGATAGACAACCTGGAGGACTGGTGTATTTCCCGCCAGATCTGGTACGGGCACCGGATCCCGGTGTGGTACAAAAAAGATCAGATCTGCTGCAGCCATCAGCCACCCTCGGAAAGCGGCTGGGAGCAGGACGAGGACACTTTAGACACCTGGTTTTCAGCAGCCCTCTGGACCTTTTCCACTCTGGGTTGGCCGGAGCAAACCCGAGATCTGGAGATCTACCACCCCAGCGATCTCCTGGATACCGCCCAAGAGATATTATTCTTTTGGGTAGCCCGAATGATCATGATAACCGGATATTTCCTGGGACAAGTACCGTTCCGAACAGTATATATTCACGGGTTGGTGGTCGATGAAAGCCGAAAGAAAATGTCCAAATCCCGCGGTGACAACCTGGACCCTATAGATATCGCCCAAGAGTTCGGAGCCGATGCCGCCCGAATGTCCCTGCTGGTCGGCAACAAACCCGGCACCAATATGGTCATCTCCAAGGATAAAGTAAAGGCCTACAAGCACTTTGCCAACAAGATATGGAATGTTACCCGTTTTATCCTGACCAATACCTCCGATATGCCGCCGGCCGAAAAGATCGAACTCGATCCAGAACATCAAAAACGAATTGATGAATGTACCGCAGTAATAGATGACGTTACTAAGGATATGGAAAACTATCGCCTTCATCTGGCCAGTGAAAAATTATATCAATACTTTTGGCACACCTTGGCTGATGTAGTACTAGAAGAGGTGAAACCGTTACTACAAAAGTCAGAAACGGGGTCTAAACAGAAACACTCAGCCCAGCAAATGCTAAAAATAATTCACCGGGACATCATAAAAGCCTTGCACCCCTTTATGCCGTTTCTGACCGAAACCATTTGGCAGCGTTTACCGGATCGATCCTCTACTCCGTTAATGATCGAACCGTGGCCCGGTAGCGAGACCGAGTAACTTTTTACAACCAACCACAATTAACCAACGAACTTTCCCATGGAAGATCTGGCGCAAATAAACTGGCAGATAGGTGTCATAGCATTAGTAGGAGGGGTGGTGCCGGCCTTATTATGGCTATTATTTTGGATAAAAGAGGACAAAAAGCCTGAACCCTGGTACTATTTAATGTTCGCTTTTATTGCCGGTAT
The DNA here is from genome assembly GCA_964388095.1 of uncultured Candidatus Saccharibacteria bacterium. Lineage (GTDB taxonomy): Bacteria > Patescibacteriota > Minisyncoccia > Phycocordibacterales > CSBR16-193 > CAYLYL01. The sequence continues at coordinate 5,619 of CAYLYL010000020.1, forward strand.
GGCGGCCGTCCCTTTGGTGATTCCCTTCAATAATTTACTGGTCGAACACCTATCCCTTTCCGATCATTTGTCTACCGAAGATCTGGGACAAGTGCAGACGTTAGGATTTTTAATGTTCCTTTTTGCTCATTTTCTAATGGCAGGTTTGGAAGAGGTATTCAAATACGGAGTGGCCTTTTTCTCCGCCTTATCCACCCCGGAGAACAATGAACGAATCGATCCAATTATATATATGATAGTGGTAGCGTTAGGATTCGCCGCCCTGGAAAACACCTTGTATATCTTGGGACCTTTGAAATATGGAGAAGGATTGTGGCTAAGCGGAGCTGTAACTATGGGAACGTTGCGTTTCTTGGGGCCTACTCTGTTGCACGTTATTTCATCCGCCACTTTGGGTTTGTTTCTCTCCTTTTCCTTCTACTACCCTCGCCGTCGACAACGCTGGTTATACATTCCGCTCGGCCTACTGGCCGCCACCGCTATTCACACGGTCTACAATGTAATGTTGTTGGTCGGTGATCAAAACTGGATCATGGGAGTATTTACCGGGGTTTGGCTGGGAGTCATCATCTTGCTGGCCAAACTAAACTCGATTCGCGCTCAACCGGAAAAAGTAAAGGCCGCAACAAACAAACCCGGTAGAACTCCCCTATATTGAGATGATGTCCAATTCATGCGGTATAATGTATCTATCATCAACTATCGGTTAATAAAAAGCTGAGAATTGGTAAACTTACTATATTTGATGGTAAAATTTGGAGAAAATATAGCAACGATGCCCAAGTTAGTGTCCGGGCAGGCCCGCACACTAAATTGGGCATTATATTTGGTTGCTTTGAGTAACAGTTAATGAAAGACCGAGAGTTGGTAAACTTACTATATTTGATGGTAAAATTTGGAGAAAATATAGCAACGATGCCCAAGTTAGTGTCCGGGCAGGCCCGCACACTAAATTGGGCATTATATTTGGTTGCTTTGAGTAACAGTTAATGAAAGACCGAGAGTTGGTAAACTTACTATATTTGATGGTAAAATTTGGAGAAAATATAGCAACGATGCCCAAGTTAGTGTCCGGGCAGGCCTATACTTAACATAAAAAGTTGTGTTATGATAGTCATTACGCTCTCGTAGTTCAACGGATAGAACAAACCCCTCCTAAGGGTTAGATTCAGGTTCGATTCCTGACGAGAGCACTAAGAACTTTTCATGTAAGAAATTAGGGGTCTCTAACAGGAACACCGGTAATTTTCATAAAATCACTAGGTTTCTAATAGCAAAAATAAAAAATATATATGGACGAACAAGAACGGGATCTATTGGAAAAGACTCACTCTTTAGCCAAAGAGAATCATAAGATACTTAAAGAACTACAGGCGGCTCGCCGCCGAGCAGCTCTTTTTAAAATGCTGTATTGGTTGATCGTGGTGATCATTGCTTTAGTTATCTTCTACCAGCTCTATCCCGCCCTTGAGCAAATACTGGAAGTTTACGGAACAGGTTCTGATCTGCTAAATAAAATACCGGATATTTCGAACATCAAAAACGAATAACAATGGTAATTTGCTGCAAACCAATACCTGATAAAAGACCAACTTCTTACTATTAACCCCGACCAAACCAACCCCGGATCGACCAGACATCCTACCGAGACACGATTTGGGAAAATCACCATCTTCTGTTATAATATAGGTTGTGTAGGTTGCAACAAATAACGCCTGGGTAGCTCAGTTGGCTAGAGCATTCGCCTGAAGAGCGAAGGGTCGGCGGTTCGAGTCCGCCCCCAGGCACCAATTTGACCCAAACCGAGCTCTTTTAAGCAAAAGTTTGATTGGGTAACTAAATCGATAGAGACAAATTATATAATTCACAGAAAAAATTAACAAAAATTTTCCTCCCTTGTTGGGAGGAAAATTTTTTAGCTCAATCAATGAAATAACGAGTAATTCCTAACCGGTACGAACTCGCAGTTTGGTCTCTTTCTTAGGGTTAACTTTGGGCAGTTTAATGATCAATAAACCTTGCGAGGCCTTGGCTTCGGCATTTTCTACATCAACCTCTTCCGGCAAGGTGACGGTTCGGGAAAACGGCCCCCAGTATAGCTCTTGGAGATGGACTTGCGAATCCCTTAAACCGCGATCCGGACTGCGACTCCCTCGTACGGTCACCCGCTCTCTGTTTATAGATATATCAAGGTCTTCCGGACGAGCTCCGGCTACTACCGTTTTTAAAATAAGGTCACTGGCGGTCTCATACATATCAATAGATAATGTACCCTCCTCTTCCTCGTCATAATCCTCGTCTTCCCATTCCTGCCGATCATCAGATTGAACATTCTCCTCTGTTACCTGTGAGATCCCGCGCGGGTCAGCAACATAGGGCTCGGCTGTGTTCATTTCCACTTTTTCTTCAGGCGAACCATCTTCGTGGTCATCACGGGCAGTTTTTACTTTTTTTGCTCCGGTTAGCCGCTCAAAAAAGGTTTGTGAATCTTTTACCATAATAATTTAGTAGTTTATTTCAACATTAGGTATTATAACAAAGTTCGGCTTTTTTTCGAAAGAAAAAACTGTGTATAATTAAATACCGCCCGACCAGGAACAATATATCTCCCCGGATATCTATAAACCAAAAACAACCTAGGCGAGTTGCACATCTATATACTGACAGTTATCATAATGCCGCCACTTTAAATACAACCGTCCGCATCAAACGAATCATATCGCCGGTATGAACCGGTACGACTACGACACCAATAGCTAGAGATCGAGAAGTTCGCTCAGTTTCTCCTTGTCAAAACCAACCACCACCTCTTCTCCAACCATGATCACCGGTACTCCCATCTGTCCGGTTTTATCGATCATTTCTTGGCGTTTTTCCATATTTGAAGATACATCATACTCTTCAAATTCTATACTGTTCTCATTTAGAAAATCCTTGACCAGTTCGCAGTACGAGCAGGTAGGAGTGGAGTAGATCTTTACTTCTTTCATAGTTTTAATTGAATTAATTATTAACGGATAAAGTATAACATCAATCACGATCATTCACAATTTTTGCACCCGGTATTAAATCGGCGTTCGTTTTAATTTCTCTCCCACAGACTCTTTATCCGATCCCATAAACTGGGATCTTGTCGTTCGTCTACTTCCTCCTCCAGCGGTGCTTCTTCCTCCACCAAAACCACCATTTTTTCACCTTCTTTGGCGGCATTGAAGCGCCGACGCAGTTCAGCCTCCAAACCGCGATCGCTCTCCAGTCTGTTTATCCTTCCTTGCAGAAGAGCGTGGCGATCTTCCAAATATTCCCAATGCTCCCGCCTATCCTCCACTCTGGTCAAAGACCCCCGATATCTTTCATACATACCCCACACCGGGGACAACATAGCCAGACACAACAAAAATAACACTCCAATTGTTATCTTGGAATACAGCCAAGGGCGAAGATCGAATTTTTTACCACGACCCATAGAATAATGAAAATATTTATGATATACTCACCCTTACAGAATAATACAATAAGATATGTTATTCAATCAAAAAAGTCAGAAAATAATAAAAAGAGTGATGGTGGTTGTCGGTCTGTTGGTGGCTATAAGTATGGTATTTAGCTACCTCTTCATACCATTCTAAGTGGTAGTAGGTCATCAGAGCAAAAAAGTCGGAGACCTCCACACCCGATATGCTATGGATACTTATATAAAGTATAAGTGCTTATTTAGTGTCTTCTCGCACCATTTTTACAAATACCGAAGAAGGGATATTAACTCGCCCTTGTTGCTGAAGTTTCTTTTTGCCTTCCTTTTGCTTTTCGCGCAGTTTCATTTTTCGAGTAATATCACCCCCGTATAAATGACCGGTAACGTCTTTCTTTAGCGCCGGCAGAGTTTTGGAAGACCTGATACGACCTTTGGCGTGAGCCTGGATCTTGGTGGCGAACATTTGTTTAGGTAACAAATCGTAAAGTTTCTCCACTACTTGTTTGGCTTCACTGTCCATCTTCTGTTCCGAAACAACCCGAGAGAAGATCGGCATTTTTTCTCCAGCCACCAGAACATCCAATCTGGTAACCGATGCCGCCCGCTCGCCCAGCATCTCATAAGATATGGAAGCAAAACCGGAAGAGGCGCTCTTTACCCGATCAAAAAAACCGCGCATCAATTCCCGAAGCGGCATTTCGGCATAAAAGCTCATTCTATCTTCTCCCACATTTTCCGAAGTCTTTATAGCTGCCTCATGTTCGTACAGGATCGGCATCAAAGAGTTAAAATACTCGGGAGCTACCATAATATTAACTCTTACCCAGGGCTCTTGTACCGAGCTGACCTCATGGTCATCGGGAAACAGGTGCGGCGAATAGATCTCGGCCTCTTGCCCACTGTTATAAACTACTCGATAGATAACACTGGGAGTAGTAATAACCAGCTCCAGACCAAACTCCCGTTTCAGCCGTTCGGTCACGATCTCAAGATGCAACATACCCAAAAAACCGCACCGAAAACCCTTGCCCAGAGAATGAGAGGACTCCTCCTCATAAGACAACGAAGAGTCCGAGAGCTTCATACGACCCAGCGCCTGGCGAAGAGAGGTAAAATCATTCTGGCTTTCCGGATAAACCGACGCCCACACGATCGGTTGGGGAACCCGGTAACCGGAAAGCGGAGGTTGTTGATTCTTTATATTAGATACCGTATCACCCACCGAAACTACATCGGCTTGCTTTATACCGGTAACTATATACCCGATCTCTCCGGCAGAAATGCTTTTCCGTGCAACATTATGAGGAGCAAAAATTCCCACCTCCGACACGGTGAAACTTTTATCGGCCATTAAAAAGCGCAGCTCATCACCAACCGAAACCGTTCCCGATATGCATCTGATATAGACAATTATTCCCTGATGATTAGAGTATTCAAAATCAAATACCAACGAGCGAAACGCGGACGGGGTATCTGATCCGGTCTCGGGCGGAGGAACCCTCCGGATGATCTCTTGAATGAGATCCTCCACTCCGGCTCCGGTTTTACCGGAAGTCTCCAAAACTTCTTCCGGATCACAACCGATCAGTTGAGCCACCTCCTTTCTCACCTCCTCAGTACGAGCCAGAGGGGAATCGGTTTTACTCAACACCGGTATGATCTCCAGATCCTCTTCCAAAGCCATCCAGAGAGTGGTCAGTGTTTGGGCTTGAATACCTTGAGTGGCATCCACCAATACCACCGACCCCTCTACCGCTTTCAGAGAGCGTGATACCTCGTAAGAGAAATCAATATGCCCCGGGGTATCTATTAAATTGAGCACATATCCGGATTCAGATCCCTCGCCGTCCTTTTTTGTTTGAACACTAAGATCCCTATCAGGTTGGTAGAACATTCTAACCGGCTGCATCTTTATAGTGATCCCCCGCTCCCGCTCCAGATCCATAGAATCCAAGACCTGGTCCTTCATCTTCCGGCCCTCCACCGTTTGGGTCAGTTCCAGCATCCGATCCGATAGAGTGCTTTTGCCGTGATCTATGTGGGCAATAATAGAGAAGTTACGTATTTGGTTACTGTTTATCCTTTCTGTCATACTCTCCCATCTTACGGATTTTGGACTTAAAACACAAATTTTTTGAGTTTGAATACCCGGATTTAGCGTTATTTCACTGCCCAATCAAATGAAATACAACCGAGCACTAAACCAGTCACTCGGTTGTATTTAACTTAATGTAAGATCGATTTAACAAGTTATTCAATCGGTCGAAGCGAAGCAATCATTTTTTTGACCACCTTTCGATATTTTTTTACCTCCTCCATCCCTTCCGGCGGTTCTAAGCGGTAATAGAAAACCAAAACATATTCATCCCAGTCCACTAAATATCTCTCGGCTATTCCTCTCTCAAAGAAACTAACTCTTAAAACTTCTCTATCATTGAGAAATTGCTTTTCTGTTTCGGATATCGGCTCATAAACCCCTTCTTCAATGGCCGGCAGATTATTCATCCACTCTGTTAAATTTAACCTTTCAGGATTTTTAAAAACCGACTTATCAACAGTAGCAAACATTCCGGGTAATTCTTCGATCGCCACCGCCAACAGTGATTCTCTACCACCGAAAGCGTTATATATAGGCCTTAATTTTACCCCCTCAGGTAAATTCAGTTCATAGTTATAGCGAGTGAGATAAAAGGTTCTCTCTCCCGTCACGATCTCTTTCTTGTCCGGAAAAGA
>CAYLYL010000021.1:0-11410 GCA_964388095.1 uncultured Candidatus Saccharibacteria bacterium
TGTTAACATTCAATGCGGTCGCACTGAATGTTAACAACAATATTGCTGTTACTTATTCAGAAGCAGGGGTATTATATTCAGTATTTTAGACAACTTTCAAGAACTCTTTACCCTTGTACGCAGTACTGAATTGAAGAATCAAGGATTTAAGAATTGAGTTTGTCATAAACAAAAATTTACGGTATAGTTTGGTTGATGAAAGACAAGACCTTAAAGCATCATACCGTTATTGTAAATTAGTTATTGGATAAAGTTATATGCGTAAATACGATCATCGCAAAATAGAACGCAAATGGCAGAAAAAGTGGGCCGATGAAGAGGTATACCGGGCTAACGACAACTCAAAAAAGCCCAAATTCTACTGCTTGGGAATGTTCCCGTACCCTTCGGGAGAAGGGTTGCATGTCGGCCACCCGCGAAGTTTTACCGCCACTGATATTATATCCCGTTTTAAACGAATGAATGGTTACAATGTTCTGCATCCCATGGGCTGGGATGCTTTCGGTCTGCCGGCCGAGAACTTTGCTTTGAAAAACAAGATAAGTCCCCAAATTTCTGTTAAAAAAAATATCAAACGATTTAAATCCCAGATCCGGGCTCTGGGTTTGGGTTATGATTGGTCGCGGGAGATCGATACTACCGATCCGGATTATTATGCCTGGACTCAATGGATCTTTCTAAAAATGTATAAACAAAGTCTGGCTTACGAGTCTCATGAGCCGATCAATTGGTGTCCGTCCTGTAAGACCGGTTTGGCCAATGAGGATCTGGAAAATGGTCGCTGTGAGAGATGTGATTCCGAGATCGAACAAAAGCCGCTTCGCCAATGGGTCCTTAAGATCACCGATTACGCCGAGGAACTCCTGGCCGGCCTGGAAGACCTGGAGTGGCCGGAGTCCATCAAAGAATTGCAGAGGAACTGGATCGGCAAAAGCGAAGGAGCGGAGATCAACTTTCAGCTTACCGGCGAAGAAGTAAATGAGGATCTCAAGGTGTTTACTACCCGTCCCGACACCTTGTTCGGGGCCAGTTATGTGGTCCTTGCTCCCGAGCATCCGCTGATGGAGCAGCTAAAGAGCCGAGCTAAAAACTCGGCCGCGGTAAAAAGATATATTACCCGGGCTGCCAAAAAAACCGAACTGGAGCGGCTGGCCGAAGGCCGAACCAAGACCGGGGTCGAGTTGCAGGGAGTGGAGGTGATCAATCCGGCCAACGGAGAAAAGCTGCCGGTCTTTGTGGCTGACTATGTTATGGCTCATTACGGTACCGGATCTATTATGGCGGTACCGGCTCATGATGAGCGGGATCATGAGTTTGCCTGCAAATACAATCTGCCGATCAAACGGGTCATTGCCAACAGTGAAAGAGCTCGAAGTATTGTTTGGGGGCGCGATATTAGCAAAGAAGATATCGACAGCATTGAAGGCGAGATACTGGAGGAGGTGGAAGCCCAAAACCAAGAATACCAAGAAGTGGTCAAAAAGATAGAATTTCCTGCCGGAAAAGCTCAGGAATTTGAAGAGTTATTGAAAAAAAAGATGCCCCGGGGTTTCTGGAACGAGTATGTGGGTCCTAACGGTATAATTTTTAACTTCAAGGGATCTAACGGAAAGATGATCAGGTATGTACTCTCGGAGGAGAATGAGTCCCAAATAGACAGAAAGTGCTATCAATTCTTCCATGAAGAAGAACCTGGCCCTGATTGGCAGCCCAAAAATGTTTGGAAATGGCTGACAGAAGCGGAAAACGGTTTTTACAAAGACTTTATAATACATACTGAAGGTGGAAAACTTGAGAACTCCGGTAAGTTCAACGGTCTTGACTCGGAAAAGGCCAAAGAAGCTATTCGTAAGGAGGTGGGAGGCAAAAAACGGGTAACTTATAAACTGAGGGACTGGGTTTTCTCTCGCCAGCGCTACTGGGGTGAGCCGATCCCGTTGGTTCATTGCGAGGATTGCGGAGTAGTGCCGGTACCGGAAGATGAGCTGCCGGTTAAGCTGCCCAAGGTCAAAAGTTATGAGCCGACCGGTACCGGGCAGTCGCCGCTGGCCAACATCTCCAACTGGGTTAATACCAAATGTCCCGAATGTGGCGGGGCGGCCGAACGGGAGACCAACACTATGCCGCAGTGGGCCGGTTCCTGTTGGTATTACTTGGCTTATGCTATGCACGGCAGTTTGTTCCCGCGGCAGTCCGGTCGCAAACCGCGTTGGTCTCAGAAGCAGGAGAATTATTGGTTGGGTTCTCGTGATAATAAAGCGGGCGGAGTAGATATGTATGTCGGCGGAGTGGAGCATGCCACCCGGCACCTGATCTATGCCCGGTTCTGGCACCGATTTTTATATGATCAGGGTTTAGTTTCTTCCAAGGAGCCCTTTCGCCAGCTTAAGAATCAGGGAATGATCTATGGTGAAGATAACCGGAAAATGAGCAAAAGATGGGGTAATATTATCAATCCGGACGAGGTGGTTCGTGATCTGGGCGCTGATACTATGAGAGTGTACGAGATGTTCATGGGTCCTTTTGAGAACGACACCGCCTGGAGTACCGATAATATTCTGGGAGTGCGGAGATTTCTGGAGCGAGTCTGGCGGATGTCGCAGTTGGTCAAAAGCGGAGTAAAGCCCGAGAACAAGGATGCGGTACTGCTGAACCGCACAATAAAGCAGGTAACGGAAAATATTGAATCCTTTTCTTTTAACACTGCAATATCGGCATTGATGATACTGTCCAATCGCTTCGGAGAGCGTGGAGAAATAAATCGTAATGAGTATCTGACCTTCTTGCAGCTTTTAGCTCCTTTTGCTCCTCATATCAGTGAGGAGTTGTGGAGTCATCATCGAAGTTCCGGCATCCACCTCTCGCGTTGGCCGCAGTATGACCCTGATAAACTGGTGGAAGATACGGTTAATATAGCTGTTCAGGTGAATGGCAAATTACGGGCCGAGCTAAAGATCGACCGCGGAGCTGACCGGGAAACGGTACTTCATCAGGCAGCCGAAAAACCGGAAGTAGCCAAATGGATAAAGGGCCGTTCCGCGGTTAAGAAGGAGATATATATTCCGGATCGATTGGTTAACTTTGTAACTGCACATTAAAAAGGTTTTTTTAACCTTTATTGAAAAACATCAATACTACATTGACTTATTGTTTATGTAGTGTTAAAGTAAGGGGCAATAATTAGTAATTATTTTATCACTTTTTTTATTATGCCAACCTCAACACAATTAAGTTTCGATCCAAAACTGATAACCAAAGAACTCTTGTCGCTGCTTAATCCTCGTTCCAAAGAGGTTTTAAATTTACGTTATGGTTTGGGTCGTTCCACATCTCGTTATACTCTGGAGGGGATCGGGAGAAGGTATGGTATTACCCGGGAACGAGTACGGCAGATAGAGAACCAAGGCATCAGGAAGATCAAAAAATCGGAAATGTACGCCAGCCATGCGGCGGTTTTTGATGAGTTGAAAGGGTTGGTTCAGGGGATGGGTGGTATTATTGCCGAGAAAGATCTGTTGGATTCTATCTCGGCCAACCAGAGCACTCAAAACCATGTTCATTTCTTGTTAGTGTTGGGGGACCATTTTGTTAAATATAAAGAGGATGATCACTTTCATAACCGTTGGCAGGTCGATGATGAACTGTCGGACAAGATCCATGAGTCGTTGAAGAATCTATATTCATCCCTTTCCGATGAAGATCTGCTGGCCGAGCCCGATCTGGTGAAGAGGTTTCTGAACGAACTAAGAGATGTTTCCGAGGAATATAAACAGGATGAGATCGCCCGACGTTGGCTTGCCATGAGTAAAAAGCTGGCTCCCAATCCGTTGGGTGAGTGGGGCAAGGTAGATTCTTCCAACGTTACCACCAAGGGAGTAAGAGACTATGCCTATTTGGTTATCCGGAAGCATGGTTCTCCTATTCATTTTCGCGAAGTGGCTCGAGCCATCGAGAAAGAATTCAATGTTAAAGCGCACGAAGCTACTACCCACAACGAGCTCATCAAAGACCCTCGTTTTGTGTTGGTGGGACGGGGGTTGTATGCGTTGGACCAATGGGGTTACTCCGGAGGAGTAGTTCGTGATGTGATACGTCATATTCTGGAAAAACATGGTCCGTTAACTAAAAAGGAAGTGGTAGATAAAGTGTTAAAAGAGCGGTATGTAAAAGAAAATACCATTCTGGTCAATTTACAGAATCCTCGCTACTTCTGGAAGGACGAAGAAGGTCGTTATCATATTAAAAAAACCGACCAGTAAATTAATGGTTTAACGGACAGGTAGCGTTGAAGAGTATCAACAGCGACCGGTTATACAAGTTCGCTGAAAGCACTTTTTAAATATGGTAGAAGCTTTTATATTAGAACGATTCGGAACAGTTACCGGTCCAACGGTCTATTGGTTGGTGTTGATCATATATCATGTGATCCTGGTGGTTTTTGCTACTGTAATTATTATTGCGGCCGGTAAATGGTGGGTGGCCTATAAGCGACTCAAGTTTCATTTTAGTCAGGGTTCTACATTGCTGGAGATCCAGTTACCGCAGGAGATCAAGAAATCACCTCAGGCAATGGAGATAATTCTGGAGAGTCTGCATCAGGGTCGTGGTGAGACCACTTTTATCAATCGCTACCTGGAAGGGAAAACCAGACCCTGGTTCTCGTTGGAGTTGGTTTCTTTGGGCGGTGAGGTGCATTTCTTTATCTGGACTCGCACTCCGCTGAAAGAGACCATCAAATCTGCTATTTATTCTCAGTACCCCTCGGTAGAGATCTTTGAAGTTGAAGATTACACCAAAAGGATCCCGCTTGATCTGGAAAAATATAAGATCTGGGGCTGTGAATTCAAGCTTGCTCAACCGGACCCCTACCCGATAAAAACTTATAAAGATTATGCCATGGATAAGGAAAGCCGGGAGGAGTTCAAAGTGGACCCTTTAAGTTCATTGGTTGAGCATTTGGGTATTTTGCCTAAAGATAATCATATCTGGATCCAGATCCTGGTACGGGCGCACAAAAAGGAAAAAAAGGTGCGAGGAAGTTGGTTCAAGAAACAGAGCTGGAAAGAAGAAGGAAAAGAAACCATCAATGAGTTGGTTGATAAATGGGCTCCCCCTAAAAAGAAGGAGAATAAAGAGGCCTCGGTAGCGGACCTTTCCGATTGGCAGAAAAGCTTTATTGATGCTATTCAAAGGAATTTGGATAAAAAGGCCTTTGATGTGGGAATAAGGGGGTTGTATATATCCAAACCCGACACCTTTGATGCCGATCAAATGCATGCCTTGATCAACGCCTTCAAACAATTTAACCATGAGGAGATGAATAGCTTGAATCCTACCGGTGGCTTGGCCGGCTTTGATTACCCTTGGCAGGACTATAAAGAGATACGGCAGAATATTCGTCGTAAAAAAATACTGAATGCTTACAAGCTTCGTTCCTATTTCTTTCTTCCTTACAAATCACCTCATTTTGTATTAAGTGTTGAAGAGTTGGCCACCATTTATCATTTCCCGGGAGAAGTGGTAACCTCTCCCAGCGTGATGCGGTTGAGGTCGCGCAAAGGCGAGGCGCCCGGCAACCTACCTCGTTAGTACTTTATCTGTATCACGAGGTTGGTATTAGGTATAATGGGCGAAAACACTTTTGAGCTTCGCTCAAAATGTTTGCCCAATCAAATTTGCAAAGCAAATTGTGATTTTGGGAAAAGCACAAAGCACAAGACTGTATCATGGGGTTGGTATTAGGTATTATGGGCGAAAAATCATATATCTAATAAATGTTAAATTATATTTCTTAATACCTAATACTAATCCCACAATACAGATCAATGTATTATAAAATTACCCTGATCCGACGCCGATCTTAAATTTGCAAAAAAGTTATGAGCGATCATTATTCACCGGAATCAAAAGAAGCTAATTCTACAGCTCGATCTGTTAGGTTGTTCGGTGGTAAATCTAGGATCTTGGCAGTTATTATTTTTTTCTTGGTCTTAACGGCTCTGGGAGTTTGGGGTTTGTGGTATATTAATACTCCGCCTCAGGATTTTCCTACCGGTACGCCGGTGGAGGTGAGGCAGGGCGATACCTTGGATAAGATCGCAAAGCGATTGCAGCAATACGGGGTGATCCGCTCTCCGTTTTGGTTTCGGTTGTGGGTTATTCTGGAGGATGGCGAGCGAGCGATCAATGCCGGCAGCTATTCTTTTACGGCACCGCAAAATGCCCGAATGATAGCCGAGACGTTGGTACGAGAGAATCCGCGTTTGGACTTGGAAAGGATAACATTGCTTGAAGGTTGGGATAAATTTCGCATAGCCGAGGAGTTGGAAGAGCGGTTTCCGTTAATAAACGCTTTTGATATCTATAAACTGGGGAAAGAGGGTAGACTTTTTCCTGATACTTATTATTTTCGTTCCGACGTTACTGCCGAGGAGGTGGTGCAGGTTATGACCAAAAATTTTGAAGAACAGACCGCTCCTCTTAAGGAGCAGGCTCAAGAGACCGGTCGTGAATTCGAGCAGATCCTGATCATGGCTTCATTGCTGGAAACCGAAGCGAACACCAAAGAATCCAAACGAAAAATAGCCGATATTCTTTGGCGGCGCAAGGAAGCCGGGATGCCTCTGCAGGTTGATGCCGCCTTTTCTTATGTTAACGGCAAGAACAGCTACCAGTTGACCATAGAAGATCTGCGTACCGATCACCCATATAATACTTACACCCGAACCGGATTACCGCCCGGGCCGATAGCCAATCCCGGGCTGCGGTCATTAAGGGCGGCACTGGATCCGTTGGAGAATGATTACTGGTATTTTCTTTCCGACTTATCCGGTAATATGTATTACGCTCGGGATTTTGAAGAACATCAGTACAATCGACTTCATTACTTAAGGCATCCCTAAGCAGATCCTGTTTTTTGCTGGTCAGTTGAAGTGGTTGTGTTATAATGTTCGGGAAGGAATCGTGAAAGGGTTTAAGTTGGTGTTATATAAAGGTCTGAGATGGACATCTGCCGGTTTGTTGCGATAATAGGTGGTATTTTTGGTTGAGAAAAAGTAATCTAATTATATTATTCAGTTGTTATTATGTCGGTTAAAACCTTAATTTTTATTGTGCTACTGATAGCGGTCTTGGCGGTTGGTTACTACCTGGGTATTGGAGCTATGGAGCAAGATCAAGAATTAACTATGGAAGAATTAAGGCAAGAAAAGGAGCGTCTATTAGCTGAAGGAAACGATGTCGAAGAAGGATCGTTAAACGATATTGAATCAGATCAGGAAAATGAGGAAGAGGATCAGGGGTCTGACCGGGAAGATTATGACGCTCAAGAAGTTAACGATACGCAAGATGTTGAGGAGAACGATAAACCGCTACTGGTTCGAGAGAATCAGGGTTTTCGTGCCGAAGCCGAGTATCAAGGAAACGGATCATGGCGTTATCGCGCCGAGGGAGATCTGCTTAACAGTTGTTATGAATATCGTCATCAGGTAGCAGAGCCGGAAGATCTGGAAAATGAGCCGATGATGCTGGAGATAGAGATACTGCCACCGGATGAGAAATGTGATCGCGCCGAGAAGAAATCAGTGGCATTTAGTGGTCAATATGAGGCGCCTAAAGAGGCGACCTTTGGTTTAACGGTTGACGTGGACGCCGAACCGCGGATCGTGATCAGTGACGGTTTGGTGGCTCGGGCTCGTTATACCGAACAAGGCGAATGGACTTATAGCGTGGAAGGGGAGCTGCCTGATGATTGCTGGGATCATCAGAAGGAGCTGAAGATAGATGATGACGAGTATCCGGAGGTTGTGGAATTGGTAATGTTTCTGAGACCCCCCGAAGACGGTATCGGTTGCGAGACACCTTATTATCTTTATATCGAAGATAAATTCAATGCCGGACCGCGAGCCGAGTTTGATTTTCTAGTTAAAGAAGAAAAAGAGTTGGAAGAAGAAAGTGATCAGCAGGATGCTGAAGATCAAGAAGATGAGGAAGAGGAAGAATGATCAATTGTTACTTTCTAAGAATTAGGGATTTTGTTATAATTGCCAGTGTCCATTATTAATTATTCAATATATTGATCTGTATTAGGGGAGACTTGCGGGACAAGTTCCATAATACATAATGTTAATAAGTTTTTATGAAAAAAGAGATCGGGATCATAGGTTTGGGTCGTATGGGAATGGCTATGGCCGAGATGTTGGAGCGTAATGGTTATCGGGTCGTTGGCTTTAATCGCGGAGAGGAGAGGTTGCAGGCTGCACGTGATAAAGGTATTGAAGGAGTTTCTTCCATTTCGGCTTTGGCCGAAGTTCTTTCGCCTTCACGGGCTGTTATTATCGCGGTTCCGTATCGGGCGGTGGATCAAGTCTTGCCCGAAGTGTGGTCTTCTTTCGGTGAAGGCGACACGGTAATTGATACCAGTAATTCTTTTTATAAAGATAGTGTCCGACGAGCAGAAAAAGCCCGCGAGCAAGGTATGTCTTTTATTGATGTCGGAATATCGGGCGGCCCGGGTAGTGCCGGGCACGGTTTTTGTGTCATGGTTGGTGGCGAAAGGGGGCCGGTAGATAGACACGAGCAGTTATTTAAAGATCTGGCGGTAGAGGGTGGTTTTCGACATGTTGGTTCCGCCGGTGCCGGTCATTTCGTTAAGATGGTTCATAACGGTATTGAATACGGAATGATGCAATCCATAGCCGAGGGTTTTGAGTTGTTGCGTAAAAGTGATTACCAGCTTAATCTGACCGAAATAGCCTATCTATATAATCACGGTAGTGTTATCGAGTCGCGCTTGGTTGATTGGTTGCATGAAGGGTTTAAGGAATATGGTGAAGAGTTGAGCAACATCGCCGGCACTGTTGATTATTCCGGCATGGGGGAATGGACCGTAGAGGTGGGCAAAGAAATGGAGGTGGAAACCCCGTCCATCTCGGGTGCTTATATGTTTCGCCTTAATTCCCAGGATGATCCTACCTATGCCGGCAAGATACTGTCTCTGCTCCGCAGCTTATTCGGCGGTCATCCGGTAGAAAAAGATAACTCGGAAGAGTAATTGAACGGTAATTAGTTGCCGGTTTTATTTCTGCCGTTCTATGGGTTTTGCTATGAATTATTACGATAAAAGAACATATCGACGGCGAGTGGTCTATTTTGTGGCAGGGGTTATTGTCGGTTTGGTTTTGGGCGGAGGGTGGCTTTGGCGAACCGAGCTTACCGAAGCCAGAGATCAACTGATCGAAGTTCGTCAGCAAGCGGTAGAGCTACGTTCTTATGCCGGACGTGATGCGGTACCGAAGGAGTGGCGCGGAGAATTTTCTCGTTGTGACAAGATGGGTAAGTACCAAGAGTTGTCGGCTCGTCCGCCCTCGGAGCTAAATAATGAAGAGCTTGCACAAGCACTCGACATTAATCAAGAATGTGCCTTTTATTATCCCAATAAGCGGGAGTTTTCATCACGATTACTGAATCGCCAAATAGAAAAGTTATTTTTTGTCAGCCCAAAGGCGATATCGGATGAAGAGAAGCAGGCACAAATGGTAAATTTGTGGAGTGAGCAGGCGCAGATCCTTTTAACGCAAGCAGAATACTTTCGTCGCTTGGCCGAGATAAATGGCGAATTTTGGCAAGTAGAAAAAGAACATCAAAACGGGGAGTTGACCGGTGAAAGGAGGAATGAGCAGATAACAGAGCTGAACCAAGAAGCTCGCGGACTAATGGAAGATCGGGATCGTTTAGGTAAAAAACGGCGCAAGTTAGCCGAAGAGGAAGAAGAGTTATGGCACAATTTAAGTTGGACCGAGAGTGACGATGCCGATCAAGCTGAATAACATCTATGAGTCAATATTTGATAAAAGAGGACCATTTACCGATTCGAGAAGGTCATCAGGTTTATTATGCCGAGTATGGTCGTCCTGATGGGGAGACGGTTCTCTGTTTACATGGGGGACCCGGAAGTTGTTCCAAGGCCAGACATGCTGAGATCTTTGACCTTACCCGGTATCGGGTAATACTATTTGATCAGCGGGGCTGCGGCCGCAGTTTACCGTACGGAGAGCTGAACAACAACAACGCCGATCTGCTGCTTCAGGATATCGAGCATCTTCGCAAGCGTTTGAAGATAACGAAGTGGTATCTCTCTGGCGGCAGCTGGGGGGCTGCTTTGGCTTTGGCTTATGCTCAAGCCCATCCGCGGTCGGTTAAGGGTCTATTATTGGCAAGTACTTTTTTGGTTCTACAACGTGATCTGCAGTGGGCCTTGCAGGGAGGAGAAGGTGCTGCTCGGATGTTTCCGGAGGTGCGTGAGCGGTGGTTGGATTTTCTTGCGCAGTATCAAATATCAGGAGATGGCCGGATCGCGGCGAAGATACTGGAAAAAATGGAAATCTCGGAATCGGAAACGGTACGGAAGATGACCGCCGAAGTTCTGAACCGGGAGTTCAATCTTTTCTCCACTTTGAAAGATGTTCAGTTCATGGGACCGGAAGATATCTCCGAGGAAGAGATCAATGCTGCGCGGATATTTCTTCATTTTGAGGCTCATGATTTTTTCCTGCAGCCGGATCAGCTATTGGAAAAGGCGGGTCGGATCCGTTCGGTACCGGTAGTAGCGATTCACGGACGTTATGATGTTCTGTGCCCTTTGGAGTCTATTTGGTCTTTTAAGAGAAAAATGAAAAATATGGAACTTATAGTATTGCCCTCGGACGGACATAAAATTACCGCGGACGGGGAAGTGCTGAAGAGGGAAGTTTTCAACCGTTTTCTGCGGGAGCGATCTGAAGGTTCTAACTAATTTCAATTATCTAATGAAGCAAGTTTTGACGGCAACCAACAATCGGGGCAAGGTGGATCGTTACCGACGATTGCTTGCCGGTATTTCCGGCGCTCCGGAACTTTTGACTCCGGCGGAGGCCGGTATAGAGCCGGTCGAGACGGAGGAAACCGGAGAAACTTTGGAAGATAATGCTTATTTGAAAGCTTCTGCTTACCTGAATGTCAGTCAGTTGCCGATCTTGGCCAACGATACCGGTTTTTGGGTACAGGGTGAAGGTATGATAAATGCTCCCAAACGGCGAGCTTTGGGCGATCGCTCGGCGGAAGATATGTCGGCCGAACAATTATCACGGTGTCTGTTGGATTTTTGGAAGGGGGTGGCCGCTTACCACGGAGGAAAGGTTCCGGCTGCCTGGGTGGAGTCCTTTGTGGTACTTCATCCGGATGGCACTTACCGGGTAGCTCATTCCCGACGGGAGGTGGTATTGACCGACCGGGAGTTTGGAACGGCTCCGTTACAGGTACCGGTACGGGCTTTGTATTACTCACAAGCCACCGGTAAACCGGCGATCTTGCATACCGAAGAAGAAGAGCTTCAGGAGATGGAGCCGGTGATCCAAGCGCTGAAGGAAGTGTT
>CAYLYL010000022.1:0-11165 GCA_964388095.1 uncultured Candidatus Saccharibacteria bacterium
GGGATCGGGATAAGGGCAATCCTCTCCGGCCGCGGCCGGGTAGCGGTCAATGCAGTAAGAAATATCAGGTTCATTAATATACACCATCCCTTCACGGCAGATTTGCTCTTCATCGCTGCCGATCGCCGACCACAACGAGGAAGCAGACGACGAGGTCAGTTCATCAGAGGCACTGATCATCACGGTGGTCAACAGTATACCGCCGATTATCATTGCAGCACTTTTTCCGGCCCTTTTGAAAGTTCGGGTCATAATTAAAATATTGAATAAAGGTTCAAACCTCCCTCACTAATCACCTTGCCTGATACGGTTCGGCGACGCAGCGAAATCCCACCGCCCGGCCGGTAAAGGAAAGCGGAATAGTGGCATTCAATGCATAAACCCCGCCGTCCGATCCGCTGCCGTGGTAACCGCCGCGGATCATTCCTTGTACTTCGTCTTCCTGTTCAGACACCCAAAAGCGAGAATTATAGTGGTCGGAAGACGGATCATCACCGGTTTTGGTCGGCACCCCGGCACTATCGCTCTCTATTACATAACCACTCTCCGGCAAAGATCGTCCGTTCCAAACCCCTTGGTTGACATCTTCCATTACCCATTCCCAAACATTACCGACCGCCGACAGCACCTCGGACGAAGAACGACAGGAGCTGTCCGACCGTACTGCCTGAGGAGACCCCTTCGACAAATAACAGGCCTCCTCTTGTGTTCGAAAATCGCCTGTACCCAAAGCCAAACGATACCACTCATAAGCCGAAGGTAGCCGTTTACCGGCGCGGCGACAGGCGGTCTCGGCCTGTTGACGAGTAATGAAACGCCACGGGATACGATCCGGCTCGGAAACAGCCCGGCATTGGTCATCGTTGATATTTTCTTCGCTGTGTCGCGCTGAAGACGGATCCTGATAAGTGCAATCGCCGGAAGATGCGGCCGGATAACTGTCGGCACAAAAGGACCCTTGGGGCGAACTGACATAAACCATTCCCTCGGGGCAAGCATCATCCGGTTGCGACCAACCGGCACCGGCCAGCAAAGAGCCGACCTCATCAGAAGCTCTGATAGTAACAGTAGACAGTAAGATCACCGCCGTCAACACCAGCGCGCCGGTAACCAAACTCACCCGGCCACGCTCCCGGGATGAAGAGACGCAGTGTCGGCAGTGCTGATCTTCGGCCAAACCGCTATCAGCCGACCGATGATCCGATGCGTGATCGTTGATCTTTATTTCGTAAGACATAAGCTCCCCGTTTTATTCGCCGGATCCGCTCCGACCGGCGCCAATCGAGATAAAAATTCACCGCTAATAGAGCCATTAGCACAACCGACGCCACAGACAGAAACAGGAAAGCGCGTCGTTCGGCCTGACGTTCGGCAATAAGCTCCGCTTTGATCTCCTGCTCCAGTTCGGCCAAACTCTGTTCCCGGCTATCCAGTTGGTTAGCGCGCTCTTTGAGCTGCTCGGCCACCCGGTTATATTCATTTTCTTCCACTCCCACCGACACCCCCACCGAATCAGCGGCAGCCCGGCCCCAATCGGTAGACCAAACGGAATACTCCAGAAAGAAATTGTGGTAATAACCGAAAGACCCGGCAGCCACCAGAAATAGAAATATGGCGAGACGCAGTTTCCACATCAGTTTCATATTAGCATATTAGCCACCGGTCTTGCCAAAAATAATGGGGAAATAAAGTGTATAACTGTTAAGGTTTCGCTTAGGCGAACATCAGAAATACAGCTATCATAAAAATGATGGTGAATAAGAGAGCGGCCGCGGCCATCAACGTCAGTTTGGAGATCGGTCCGCTAACCTGATAAGCAGCTGAACGCGGCAGCGAATAACCGCCGGCGGTTCTAAGCTGACGACTGACATACCACCGAATGGCATAAAAACCGGCTCCCACCGCCGCCAAAAGCAGCAACAAAAGCGGTATCACCACCGGCAGCGGTATCACCCAGAACGAGGTGGCGGCCGATATGGTCCGCCGCCCCAGTTCGCCGTAAGAAAGATCCAGCTGTGCTTCATAGCGACCAAAACTCCAGCCTTCGGGCTGCCAAGCAGCCGAGGTGAAGGAGTGATGATCGCCGGGGAAAATACCTTCTTGCCCGGCGTTAACCGGCAGACTAGCCACCGATGATCCCCAAATATTGGAGACCTCTACCACCCCGGTCGGCCGCGCCGCTACATTGCCCAAGTTCTCCACTATAACCGAAAAACTTACCTCCGGTTCGGCTTCGCCTCTCCAGCTCCGAACCAAAGCGGCCGGAGTGACCCCGTCACTGCCGGTATAAATATTGTTCTCGGAAGTAAACTGACGGATCCGGGCTTCTTCTTCGGCTCCGCCGGGAATTACCAGACGCAGCTGAGAAGCCACCTCCACACCGACCGCCGCTCCGGTCCGGCGAATTTCCGGCGGCTGGCGGGTTACAAAAAAACCGGCGTAATGGCCGCCGGGACCGGCATTCTCCGGAACATCAACCACAAAATTAAATTCTCCAGTCTCGCCCGGCTCCAGGGTCAAGGACTCTTGTTGCACTTCTATCCAACCGGCCAAGGTCATGCCGTTATCTTGCACCGGTTCGGGATCAAAACTGGGAGCTCCGCCGGCGCGCACCCCCACAATATCCCGGATCATCGGATAGAAAGTATTGGTTTGTTCACCGGCATTGGTCACCCGCAAACTGCCCTCCTCTGCCGTGCCGTGTTCGGCCTGAAGTTCCATGATCGCCGGACGCAGCTCCACCACTTCCGAGGCCGACAGTTGCTGATAGGAGATCAGGGTCGTCAGCAGTACCGCCGCCGCCACTAAGCCCGTAGTCCATTTAATGCCCGCCCGCAGTTCCGTTAAATTATAGCTCATAAAAATATTCGGTTGGGTTAATTTTATGGCGTTCATTATAGCATATTTTCCCCGGTTGCCAACCGATTTTTGGGACAATATTTGACCGTTTTTCCTTGAATAAAAACAAAACACACCCCGGAGGGTGTGTTTTGTTAGAGCTTGCCGACCACAGACCTTAGAAGGTCGGAGTGGCAACGTAAGTCAGAGTATTGGTGTAGTCATCACCGGCTGCCTGCAGTGAACTGATCTCCAGTCCGACACCGACTCGGGTCCATCCGGAATGTTTATTTTCATCGGTTACCGGTCCGTCATGACCGAAGAGTTCGCGGGGCTCCTGATGGAAGTTACCTACAAAATGATTATCGTCGAAATCATTATTGCCGCCATCGGGATGACGATCTTCCAACTCCTCATCAGCGGTTATCACACCGTAATGGCCGTAAGTTTCCGGTGCATCAAGGGTAGCCGCCGGAGATGCCCATTCGGTAGGAGATACCGTTCCTTCCTTGCCGCTTTCAGTGTTCTGAAAACGATGGATCCGTTCACCGGTAGAAGAAGTCAACTCCTGCGACTCCTGCAGGGTCACAATAAAGCCGTTGGAGGCGTTAGTGTTGACATGAAGTTCGTGACCCAGGAACACAAACTCGTCGTGTTCAATGGTCCCGAAGTCCAGCGAAGTGGGAGTGGATGGACCGGTAATATCAACACCGTTGACATCAGCATCTGAATCCAATCCGGAAACCGAGAACTCAAAGATAGTGTCCACCGCAGCCTGCATCACCACATCGTCAATGATGGTCAGCCGGGTATCGCGGGACCAGGTTTGGGGCGGTTCATCGAAACCACCGGATTCATCTTGAGTCTGAGTGGTCACAACATAGGTCTCGGCATTTAATGTCTCATCATCTGCTGGTTCGTCAAACTCCGGGTTAACGATCTGGCTTTCGGGATCCTCCGAGTCACCAATGGTGATCCTGATCTCGGTGTCATTATCGAGATCGTCAACCGCTATCTGAATATAATCTTCTTCTTCTCCTACGGTTACCGAACTGAAGGTTGCATCGGTTCCGGCGGTAGTGGTTGCCTGAACCTCATCTTCATCGATTCCGCTGAGGTTAAAGGAAGTTTCTTTATCTTCATGGTCATGGAAGTTGATAGTAATATAGTCAATATCTTCAAAACCACTAGCTTCATCGGAGAAGGTGAACTCCACCTCGTGCATCGCCGGTACCTCCGGCGCCGAGTCCGAGATGGTGTGGCTCAGTTGAATGGGAGCCGGATCCGGAATGTCAGTGTCATTAGCTTGCAGACCGTTTATTCCGAATGACCAGCTCAGAATGGCCACCGCCAGGATCAGAGCCAGGTACTTACGTCCGGCCAAAGCCGGCAGAATAGTTAATTTTCTTGTCATTTCTTATATCTTAACTGTTAAGAACAACTGCTAATTAATGGTAGCGGGGGTAGTTCCCCCGGTCTCGAGAGCGGCTTTATAACGGCCGCCTACCGGGTCGGTTGTTATCGACCTACCTTTACCGGTCACGGACTGCCTTGAATTCAATGAAGAGGCCAGTCCGCAAGAGGTAAAGAACAACCGACTTGCCATATAGTATAATACATTTTGTACCGCCGCTTGTGGACAACCTTCAAAACAATCCGCTATCACCGTTAGATCAAAAGAAAATGCCGGCCGTCAAAAAAACTTTGAGCCGGTCTGATCGGGAGTTGTATTACGGTTAAAGCGCAACGAAACCGAAACAATTCAAGTACCAACAAGCAGCTACTCCAGAAGATCCTCGGAGGAAGGTTGTTCCAAATAGGCACGAAAACCGCGAGCGGCCGCCCGGCCCTGCGTCCAGTATAGACCAAGCAGTGAAAGCAAAATTAACAGGAGTAGCAACAAAACCAGAGCCCGCCGGTATTTGGCCAGCAAACCGGCCGAGGTGGCGGTCTCTCGATCGCCGCCTAAGGCCTGTTTCATATCGATCACTCCCTCCCGTACCGGAGCAGCCATCACGCGCCAGGATATCTTGCCGTCCCGGGCACTCTGCTCCAGCGCTATTGCCCGCCGAACATAAGACCGTACCGCCAGAAAGAGTACCACCAGAAAGAGCAACAGAGCACCCATCCCGATCGCCAGCGGCTGTAACGGCATGATCCAGAAGGTTACCCGGTCGGTGATGGTCCGGCCGGAGTCGCCGTAGCTAAGTTCCAGCTCGGCGGTATAACGCCCGATATCGGCAAAAGAAAGATCACCTTCCCAGCCATAGTTAAAACGACGGGTGCTGTCCGGCAGCACATTACCGAACTGACCGTCGGGGCTTAGCTCTATTACCCCCCTTTCTCTTCCCCACATATTATGAACAGTGATCCGGCCTCGCGGCCGCAGGTGAACATTGCCGGTATTTTGCAGCCGGATCAGAAACTCGGTCTGCGGTTTGGATAACCAGCCGGCAGTGGTGCGAAACTCCCTCAACCGCGCCCCTTCGTCGATGTCTCCGGCCACCCGGATCAGGAACATAGAGGTCAGCTGAGAAGAGACCCGCAGCTCGGAACCCTCACCGCGCGGACCGGCATCGGTACTGAAAAGCAGCGCGGTATAATGCCCGCCGGGCGGAGCATCCTCCGGCACCCTGATAGTGAAAGTAATGTCCTTGCCGCTCTCCGGCGGAATGGTCACCTTATCACTCTCGGGCTCCAGCCAGGCGGCCGGCGAACCCTGCTCGGTCATTTCCTCATCAAGCGGACGAAAAGCGGCGATACCGGTCTCATCACCGCGGGTGGAAAGCTCGGCCGGAGTTATGCTTAAAGTCAAAGAATAAGGATTGTTATTGACCAGTTTGACCTCGCTGCGCCAGATACCGCCAGGCTCTACCGAAATATCAAGCAGTGAAGGAGTAATGGCCATAGAGAGTTGCTGCACCTCGGCCGCCTGACCTTCCGTTGCGGGAGGAAGATTCGGCGCCTGATTAACCGCCAACACCTCGGCCCCGCCGCCGATCATCAAAACAACCAAAACCGCCAGCCGACAAACCGGGCCTGTTTTGTTTTTTCCCTTGAGCAGTATTCTGTTGAATTGATAATGATTCATAAATCTCAACTGTCTCTGCCCCGCAGATCAATGGTATGAGGATCGGGTTCGTCATAATACTCCACCGGACCGCCGCCCTGATAAACCTGCGGCAGTCGTTCTCGGTGTTTTTGTTCGGCCCGTTGATGAACAATATTGATAAGATACAACAAAACCGCCAACAGAACCAGAAAAACGGCCGTTAGTTCCATCCAAGGCAGCACCCGGAAAAAGGCGGTGTCATCAACCCGATGGATCTCGCCGCGGCTGCCGTAAGCAAGAGCCAGCCGCGCCCGATGACGCCCCCAACCCAGATCCTCCTGCCAGTTTAGGGTAAAGACCTTCTCCGCACCGGGCTCCATTGTATGCTCGTCCCGATTAAACGGCAGAGCGCCCAGTTCTTTACCTTGACTGTCATAAACTATCAACTCACCCTGCGGAGTCAGTTCGGTGTCTCCGCGATTTTCCAACTCCACTTGCCAAGCGATCGGTGAACCGGATACTATTGATCCTTCAGTTCCGAAACCGGAAATATGGATCAGATCCTCGGCCTGATCCGCCACCTCCACCGAGAGAAATATCGCCTGATCGCGAGTTATCCGGTCGGCGGCCTCCGAACGCCGGGTACCGGGAGCAAAGGACAGATAAGCATGGTAAAGACCGGGTTCGGCCCGCGAGTCTACCTGCACTCCCACCGAAATATCCTTACTTGCACCCGGTTCCACCTCCACTCGCTCCGGCGGCAGTACCAACCAATCGGAAAGCGACTCCCGCTCCTTTTGCTCTTTTAACACCTCGGCCTCCCGATCAGCACCGGAGATATCCTGAGGGAAAACGAACAGGATCCGGCGGTGATCGGAGTTATTATGCAAAGTAACAGTTCTCTCGGCCACCTCTTCCGGTGCCAGCTCCAGATCCATAACCGGCGGCTCGATCTGCAAACCATCTTCCTCGGCCGACAACAGTCCGGTCGGCGGCAATACCGCCAACAGGCAGATAGCCGCCGCTGCTATTAACCAAAATGCCGGGTAAGATCTTAAATTCATAATATTAAAAAGACGGTACCGCCAGATAATTAAGGGTCATAACATAATCACCGGCCGGTTGAGTCGGACCGGTCTCAACGCTCATCACGGTGTCTACCTCATAATCGGTCACCGGAATACTGCTGAAACCGACCTCCGCCGGCTCTTCACTGAAAGCGGCAAAGGAATCCGCCGGTGCGAACCGCGCCGAGCCTCCTTTGAGGCTGTCGTCACCGACATGATAACCATAACAACTGGCTCGATCGGCGCAACCCTCGCTCCAAGAAACCGGTGTCGAATTGCTGCCGGCAATCGGTTGAAATTCATCGCCGCCGGCTGCCCGCAGAGAAGAACGGGTATACATCAACAACTGAAAACCGCCCGGCGCGCTGGTACTTACCTTCTTGCGATGAGCGGCATCCACTCTTTCCTCCAGCGGCAAACTGCCGTAAGAAACAAAACCGGGAGTAGTGGCTATATCGGTGGTTATTTCCGAGTTTATCTGTTGACCGCTGTTCACTCCGCTTACCGTAAAATCCAGCCGGGCCCCTTCGGTGGAGACGCTGGGGTAAGACTCCCCTTCACTTGCCGGCACCGGTTCACCGTTTTCGGCATCAACCAACCGGAAATAATAAGTGGTATGCGCCAAAGCTCCGGCCTGGCGAAGGGTAAATTCGTACTCAACAGCCGCCCCGGCCGGATGAGCAAAATCGGAAGTAGTGGTGCCGCTTTCATTATGAGTACCGCAACCGTCGCCGGTTCCGTCCTGACAGGGATCAGCATCACTCAACAGCGCCTGATCAATGATCTCGCCGTCCTGGCCGCCGCCTGTTGTATAACAAAAGCCGGACTCACCTTCCTCGCAGGAGCCGATCTCCTCCACCGGCGAAGAAGTGGAATTGAAGGAAGAATCGGCAGAGAACTCCAGCCGAAACTTGGTATTTTCCCCTTCTACTCCGGCCGCCTCCTCCACCACTGTACGGAGCTTAACCTCTTGGTCGTAAGAGATGTTGGCCGGAGCCGAGTTCTCCTCCGCCAGAGGATCTGTCGGAGTAGAGTTATGATGATCATCATACCAGCGCCAGCCGAGAGATTCCGGAGTAAAATCGGCTGTTGTAAGTACCGGCTGTTCGGTATAACTTCCATCCAGAGAGCTGCCGTCATCGGATATCATCTGAAAACAGTAGGAGGTGCCGGCTTCGGCCTGATGGTTTTCCAGCACCCAGTCATACTCCACCTGTTCACCCTCACTGATCTGGTAGGGGTTGGAGCTGCTGTCATTCTCGTGCTCTAAAGTACCGGCCCGATCGGAGCCGGTCAGCAATAGGTCCCCTTCGGTCGGCGGATCACCGGAAAGCGGTGTTCCGTCACTCGGCCCGACCGAAGCCCCCCGCCAGGGAGTACTGCTACCCTTTTTACCCACCTCCTGCCAGCTTTCATTATCGGGATCGGGACAGGAGGAACCCGAGCGCTCGACATACTGCAAACGGAACTTCTTCTGTTCAGCGGAAACATTTCCCAGATCTGACTTTAAACCCATCCGCAACCGCAGAACGTCTCCGGGCTTGGGCGGGTCGTCGCTTGAGGTTATGGCGGTATTTTCACCCAAACCGGACCAGTCGGTGTCGGGAGTTAATTGGTCGTTATTTTCATACCAGCGAAAACGTTCTTGGGACAGTACCGGATTGGAACTTACCACCTGCAACTCGGGACGATCGGAAGAATAAACTCCCAGCGAGGAACCGGTATCGGATAAACGAAACAGATAAGGTTCGGCTAGCGATCCGGCCTCGGTGGCCTGCAAAGACCACTCCAGTTCGGTATAGTGATCCGGTTCCAGTGTTAACTCCGGCGCCGGATTGGCATCATCCAACAGCCATCCGGGATGAAATTCCGAACCCGAAATACCGGAGAGACGAGCCGTAGTGGAAGTGCCGCCGGACGGAATATGCTCCGAACGACAGATCCGAAAAGAATACTCTTCTTCGGCAGTACTGCAATCGCCGTCCACCGGCACCTTTTGCCAGTCGTCCGGTCCGCCGGAACTTCGGCGGTACTCCAACTGCAGCTTGGCTGTTTCGCTAACATTGCCCTGGTTATCGGCCTGGATACGCAGACGAATATTTTCCCCGGGCAGCAAATAAACCGGCATATTTTCATCCCCGCGCCAAGAGGCCGAACCGGCCTCCGTTACCGTTACCGCCGAGAAAAGAACAATAACCGAAAACAGCAGTACCGCCGGGGATCTTCTTTTGAGACCTTTATGTGAATTTTCGCTTACAAAAAACATATAGTTACCTCTTTTAACTGCATTTATCATTCTCCGCCGTCATCTTCCCGAAACCGATAATTGACCTGACTAAGGCCGCGACGCACCCGCAGCTCGGCATGACTGTCATACTCCTGCAGTTCAGTACCATCGGAATAAACCAACCGAAAACAGTAATGCCTGCCGGACTCGGCGCCGTTATTCTCCAGGACCAGATCCCATTCCGCCACCTCGCCGCTATTTAGAGGCAACTCCCGATCGGCGGTAGGTAATTGTTCATTATAAGTAAAAGCTTGGGTTGAGTCGGACAATAAAGCATCGGCTAGATCGGTACCGTCCGCGATCTCGCCGTTTTCAAAACCGCGCCATACCTTATCCGAACCGGGGTCTCCCAGCGAGCTGAATTCCCGGCCGGCCATTTCCCGACAACTGTCGGCGGTTTTGGCGGCATACTGCAGTTCGAGTTCCAGTTCGTCTTCGGGGGCCAAACCGCCGGCGGTTACTTCGGCGCTTACCCGCAACCGAATAACTTCCTCGGGACGAATATTAGCGGCTGTTTCATTTTCCCCTCCCAACGGAAACGAGGGCCGGAGATCATCATTGTTCTCAAAGAAACGAAAAGCTCGCTGCTTCAACTCCAGCGCCAAAAAAGGATCCCACTCGGAACGCAAACGGGGATGATCACTGCCGTCTTCAATATACCAAGTTTCATCATCATAAGAAGCAGGCACCTCCATATCCCAGGCCTCCTCCAATCCGTCGGTTGAAGTATCGGTGTAGGTCGAGATCCGCTGCATAGCTTCAGTGGTAGTACCGGTACCTCCTTGAGATATATTGGGAGCATCAGCGACTTCGGTATCCCAGAAAGCATCACTAACCTCAACCTCGCCCGATGCCGCCAAGCCGCCGAGCTGATCATCGGAAGTTACCCCGGCAGCCGCATAACTTTTCTCCAGTTGTAACATATTTCCGTCTGCTGATTGAGCGCTGCCGATCAGACCGCCCACCCGGTCAAAGCCGGTAACCGCGCCGGTAAAGTAGGAATTACTGATCTTGCCGCCACCGGAATGTTGGCCCGCCAAGCCGCCGACATCTTCTCCACCCCGGATCGCTCCCCGAACCACCGCCAATTTTGAAAGCAATGTTCCGTCACTGCCGGCACCGACCAACCCGCCGGTCTTGTCGCCACCGGTAATATCCGGCTCTTTTAATACCAGGTTGCTTATCTCGGCTCCGCGGACCGAACCGAACAGACCAACCTCCTGCTCTTGAGGTCGATCAATAAACAGACCGGTTATTTGATGACCGGCACCGTCATACACACCGGAAAAGGAACTGGTACTGCTGGCGATCGGCTTCCAGCCGGCTCCTTGATTATAGAGATCAGAACCAGAAACAGCGGTAGCCGATGCATCAATGTCAGCGGTTTGGCGGTAGTGATCATCAGGATCCCAACTACCGCCGCTGCGATATTCACCGGATGCCACATAAGAGAGATCCTCCAGGGTGGCCACTTCCCAGGGATGATCCGGCGACCCATCCGGTTGCGGATCTTCCGCCTGCAACAGTAGAGCGCCGCTTGCCATACCGCTTAACACAAACAACAAAAAAAGCACTGTTTTTGACTTGCCGCCTGAACGGGTAGCTGTGTTGTTAACCGATTGAAATAACGACATGATCACAAAATAATAATGAAATGAACCAATACCGCCTTTAATTACTTTTTCGCCCTGTTAATGCTAACGTTATCTTTTATATAGTTATATCACAAGACCGGCACTAAATAATTTTAATGCCGAGCTAGACCGAGGTTTTGATCCGCTGCAGAATTTGAGCATAACCCTCACCCTTCTCTTCTTCGTCCGGCTCGTTATCTTCTTGTTCCTCTCCCTCTTGGTCGTTCTCTTGTCCGGTGTCGTCCTCTTGCTCTTTTTCTTCTTGGTCCGGCTCGTCTCCTTCTTGA
>CAYLYL010000023.1:0-10873 GCA_964388095.1 uncultured Candidatus Saccharibacteria bacterium
ACCGTTACATAACTTACCTTTATATGATCTGCCGGTCGAGATAAGAAATTGTCAATTGACACCCCGGGGGTAAAATGAAAGAATAAAACAAATGAAGGAATAATGGGGGCTTTTAACAACTCTCAGATAAAAAATAAAAATATGAATCAAATAAATGATCTGAAGCACACCACCAAAACCACGCCGGAAAATGCGGAGGTATTGGTGCTGGATACCGGCGCCGTAATAGATCCGGAGGCGGAAGCAATGCTGCAGGCCCTGCATTCCCGTTCCATCGGGGGCATCAAAAGCCACCTGGAAGTACTGTCACGCAAAGGACCGGAGAAATTTATGTCCACTTACTATGTCGGTTACGGCCATAAATCCATCGGAGATCTGGGTAGTGTGACGGTGTTTTTGGAGGGTATCTCCATGTTGGCCGCTAAAGCTATTCAGGACTGGCCGTTATACTCCGGCCAGGAATCGTCTACCCGCTATATTGATTTCGCTGAACAACCTTTTATGAACCCACTGGACAGTAAAGACGGCGAAAAAATCCTCGAAAATTGGCGCTCTTTCTACTTGCGCGGCCTGGAAGTCCTGCCGGAGCACCTAAAAAGGCAGTTCCCCCGTCAAACCGGTGAAGAAGAAAAGATCTACAACAAAGCCATTCAAGCCCGGGCTTTTGACATTATGCGCTCCTTCTTGCCGGCCGGCGCCGTTACTAACATCGCCTGGCACAGCAATCTCCGTCAATTGGCCGACAAGCTGGAATCTCTCCATCGACACCCCTTGAGTGAAGTACGGAACTTGGCTTCGGCTATCGAAGAAGCCCTGCTGGATAAGTTCCCCTCCTCTTTTTCGGCGGAGAGAAAAGTAGAGAAAGAGGATTACTATAGCAAAATATCCGAGCTGACCTATTTTGACGACCCGCAGCCGACTGAATTTGAACCCTTCACTGATACGGTGGACAGAAAAATGTTGCAGGAATATCAGGTCGCACTGAAAGAACGGCCTCCCCGAACCGAACTACCCAAGGTGGTAGCTGAGTGCGGACAGGTAGGTTTTCGGTTCCTGTTGGATTTTGGCTCCTTCCGGGATATCCAAAGGCATCGGGCGGTAACTCAGAGAATGCCGCTTTTAACCACCGAACACGGTTTTGAAGAGTGGTATCTGGACTCTCTGCCGAAAGACCTGAAACAAGAAGCGGAGCAAGTGATAGCGGAACAAAAAAAGGTTATTGAAAAACTGCCGACCGACCCCGAAGTTAAGCAGTACTATACCGCCATGGGCTTCAACACCACCAATCGACTGATCGGCAACCTGCCCGCTCTGGTGTACTTGATCGAACTTCGATCAGGCCGATTTGTCCACCCCACCTTAAGAAAAAGAGCCCGACAAATGGCCGAGGTTCTGGAAAATAACTTCTCGGGCAACGGGCTGACGCTTCACCTTGACCCTGAGCCGAACAGGTTCGACATCAAAAGAGGATACCAAGATATTGTCGAGAAAGAATAACCCAAAACACTTTATCCGGCATTGGTCCGGAACTGCTTAGCCAGTTTAGGGCCTTTTTGGCGACAGTAATTGGAGTTCAGGGTATCATAATGCTCTTGGGGCGTCTCTCGTACTCGCTCAAAACGGATCTTGGCTATCGGCTGACCGTCGCGAACCACCAGGTCCTCAAACGGCCGAACCTCCAGAGTGAGCGGGCGGCCGCACCCCTCTCCGTCCGCGCCCCAACCCCAGCCGGGATCAATAAAACCGGCATAATGACTGCGAAACTCCCCGCTTCGCTCGTCCATCGGCATCATCTCACAAGCCAAATGAGGCGGAACCCGCACCGCTTCCCGGGAAGATAAAATATAGAATTTGTCTTTTTGCAGAACGATATTGTCGTTTTGTTTTTCGATCGGGGTAAAAAATTTATCGGAATCATAACCGTCAACCCGGCTCAGATCCAGCACTGAATTAACAGAACGGCCGCAAAAACCTGTTATGGAACTCCGACAATCCAAACCCAAAACCAGAGAACCGTCGTTATCCTTGACCGGCAGTTTTGAAAAATCCAACGGTTCCTTTCCGCCTCGGGACCACAATAAACGGTCTTTTTTCATTGCTATTTCCAACTCAGTATCATCAAACCGCGTATCACCGTCAAAAAACCTCATCTGATTAAGTGCCGTCCCGGGCTGTAATTTGATCGGAAAGGTTTTGGTTATAATCGAAACCCACAACTCTCCCGGCTGATCAAGAGTATTACCGACCTGATCCGAACCGCCTCTTATATCCCTACCGGCCGGCCAGCCCGAGGCTAGAGTGTCATAACGCGGCACTCCATCAGCCAACAATCTAATATGGATATCCAAGCGTCCGGAGGTTGATTTGGGGTTGCAGTAAGCATAAACAGAGCGGGGCAAGATCATCCGTTCATTCAATCGCGCCAAATATGTCCGGTTGCGTTTGAGCGGATCGTTCATAGAATGACGGGCCTTTTTGACCTTTTTTAATATCTGCCGAACTTTTTCATTAGGCCGCGGTTGAAAAACCCCGGAAACTTCATATATCTCGTCAGAGATCGTCAGATCAAGTGAAGCAGGCCGAATATTGGCCGACTGGGCTCCTTCGATATGTCCGGCCTCGGTCATTTCGCTGATCAGCCGGTCAGACAAAGCCCCTGCGTTATTTACTCCTGACATATAAAGTTAATATAGCAGAATTTAATGCAGAATAAAACCGCCACCTACCACGAAATACAGCTTGGGATTTAGAAACCTACAATATGGATGATCTCCATCTTTAAGATCATCAATTTGCTCACCTGACAGCTTGTTAACATTCGATGCGGTCACACTTAGATGTTAACAAATGTTAACAAATAGAGAGGGTGTAAAATAACTAATTTATCTCGTTCTACCCCAGAAGATCAATGACACCTTGATAATAATGAAACAAAAACAGAGTTGTGGAAGTTAAACGTCCACAGGTGCCAACAAAAACGATCAAAAACCTGTAAAGGTTTGGTGGACGTTTAACTTCCACAGAGCCAGAGAAAATGGCCGGAATAAAAGACTTGTGGACGTTTAACTTCCACAAACCCGGAAAAAACGCCCCGGGAAACGGAGGAAATGATTTTGCCCCACCCTTTAGTAAAGGCGGGGCAAAATTATTAAACTAAATTGAGAAAGCTCTTAGTCCACCACTTCCAAACCTACCGAGCGAGCCGTTCCTTCCACTATTTTCTCGGCGGCTTCTAAGTCATTGGCATTAAGATCCTCCATCTTCCGCTCTGCCACTTCCCTAACCTGTTCGCGACTGACTTTGCCGGCCTTTTTGACCAAGTTTTTCCCCGAGCCCTTTTCCACTCCGGCCGCTTTCAGCAGTAAACCGGAAGCCGGGGGTGTTTTGAGAGAAAAATCAAAGCTGCGATCGTCATAAACGTAGATCTCCACCGGAACTATGTCGTTGCCCATTTCCTGGGTGGCTTCATTGAACTTGGAGACAAATTCACCGATATTCAAACCGGCTTGACCCAAAGCAGGACCAACCGGCGGAGCCGGATTGGCTTTTCCGGCCGGGATCTGTAATTTTAATGTTTTAACTAATTTACCTGCCATATTTTTTCACTAAGTTAAGCTTGACTATTATACATAAGTTCGGGCTTTTTGCAAAGAAGTTATATCTTATTGATCTGCAAAAAATCCAGTTCTACCGGGGTTTCCCGGCCGAACATCGGCACCAAGACCTGTACCTTGCCCTGCTCCTCATCCACCTCATTGACCTTGCCTTCCAGGTCTTTGAACGGGCCGTCCACTATCACTACCGCATCTCCTTCAGCCAGATCGATCTTGTGAGTGGGCTCATCGCTGTCCATTTTTTGGAACATATCCTCGATCTCCCTTTTGTCCACCGGTACCGGGTAAATACCGGACCCCACGAAACCGGTAACCCTCGGGGTGTTACGTACCACATACCAAGATTCATCGGTTACTATCATATCAACCAGAATATAGCCGGGATAAACCTTTTCTTCTTCGGTAACTCTTTTCCCTCCTTTTACTTTGATCTTTTTCTGTACCGGCACCACCACATCAAATATCTTGTCCTGCATTCCCAGCGATTCTATCCGCTGCAACAGGTTGCGTCGTACCGTATCCTCGTAACCGGAGTAAGTGTGTACCACATACCAATTACGCCCCTCATGAATTTTTTGTTTTTGTCGAGACATATAGAAATTTTTGCTAAATTTTTATCTGCTTATTACCCAATCCATAATAAGATCCGAGAACAAATAATCGAAAAAACCCAAAAAGACAGCAGCCAGCAAGGAAACTCCCACTACCAGTAAAGTGGTCACTATTGCCTGGCGGCGAGAGGGCCAGCTGACATGAACCAACTCCGCTTTAGTGGCTTTTAAGTAGTTTATAAGTCTATCCATAAAAAAAATTAAGTTCTTTAAAAAAAGCCCTTGCGGGCTTTATTAGAATATACCATCTTGCCAACATTTGTCAAATTACCTGCATCGGGAACAGGTACCGACTAAAAGCAAATGATGCAAAAATCATCTTTTAGACCCCCTTCTCTTTTCTGTCAATTCCACCAGGTTGGCAAAAAGCGAGTACACGGTCATCGGACCCACTCCGCCCGGCACCGGCGATAAGTTGGCAACTACCGGCTCAACCGCGGCGACATTAACATCACCCTTCAACCGACGTTTATTGTTTTCCAAATAAACCGTTGAAATACCGACATCTATTACCGTTTGACCGGCAGAAACATACCCGGCCCCGATAAGTCCCGGCGAACCGGCGGCCGAGATCACTATATCAGCCGAATGTGTAACAGCGGCCAGATCAGAAGTACCGCGGTGACAAACCGTAACCGTACTTCCGCGATTCAAAAGCGCCCAGGCCACAGGTTTACCCACTAAAGCTGAGCGGCCAATGACCGTCACTTTCTTGGAAAGATATTCAACATTATAAAAATCCAGCAGAGCAATAACCCCGGCAGCCGTTGCCGCCATTACTCCGCCCTCACTGCCCCGCCACTGTTTTTTGATATGCTCGGCGGTCATCCCGTCGGCGTCTTTTTCGTAAGGAATGGCATCAATTACCCGATCTCGATCTACTGTAGCAGGTAACGGCAGTTGAACTATCAAACCGTCCCGACCTTCATCTCTTCCGATCTCCTTTATCCGCTCCACCACCTGTTCGGTTCTTGCGTCTTGTGGTAGAGACATCCTTTCAAAACCGCAGCCGATCACTTCGGAGTATTCTTTCTTCTTTTCGATATAAACTTCACTCTGCGGATCTGCACCAACCTCCAACACCGACAAACAGGGAGGCGGATCCAGTTTCTGCACCCGTTCGCGCAGAGCCGGAGTTAGTTCTTTTCGTGCTTGTAAGCCGTCTAAACGCATAATAATAATTTAGTTTGTTTTCACAATAACACAAGTCAGATCAGATCAGTAATCTCCGCCATAGCAATATATCTCCAACGTTGCGCTCGTCATTCAATTAAGTAGACAGTTACCGGAGCGGATTAGCCGCTCCGGTAGAAAAGTTATTGTTTTTTCGAGATAGATCCGGTGGTTCCCTCTTTCACTTGTTGCTTTTTTCGTTTATTCATCTCCCTCTCGTTCTTGATCGGTTTTTTCGGCTTCTTGCTCGTCTTGTTCTTCTTTTATTTTATCACTCTCCTTTTCTTCATCTTGCTCGTCTTGTTTTGAGGACTTTATCTGCTCTCTTATCAGTCGCTTGATGATCCTAAACTCTTCCTCATCCGTAGGCACTTGCTCCCTGATCTTTTGCTCAACCTTTTCCAGATCCTCTTGCAATTTACGAAACAGAGAAACCGCTTCAGTAAAACGTTCTTCTTCCAACAATTCCTCCCCTTGTTCAAATTCTTGAGCTATCCTTTCCAGCTCACCGAAAAACTCCTCCAGCGCTTCATCTGTTAGCTTGAGATCTTTATCTTGGTCGGCCTGTTCCTGATCTTGTTCCTTTTCTTCGCTATCCTCCGGCTTATCACGGTCCGGTTGAGGTTTTTCATCATTGATATCTTGAGAAGTTTCTTCTTCTGAGGCGGGCGGCTCTTCCATTACCGCAACCAGATCATCATCCTGTGTTGGAGAAGTAGTAGCGGTAGTCGTACCCGATAATTGTTCGGTGCCGGTGGCCAGAGAGGTAATATCGTCGGTTTCTTTGTCACCTTCGGCCGAGGCAAGGTGGGTTAACACCTCCCGAGCCAGTAACATATCCTGTTCTGTTTTATCCCTCTCCTCAATAGCTTCCTGTTCTGCTTCTGCTAACCGCTGCTCCAGTTCCGCCCGTTTTCCTTCAACGGCTGCCAACTGTTCCTTTAACACCGAACTTAGGTGGTCGGCTTCGGCCAAATTGTTATACACTTTAGATAACACCAGATGATGGTCTTTTACCTTGGATTCCAGATCCATCGAGAGGTAATACACCTCTTTGGTTCTGCCCTGTTCGCTGAGTTGCGCCAAGCGAGCATTAAAACGTTCATTATGCTCACTAAGCCGATCTTCGAATTTAGCCAAGTCCTCAGAGGTTATATCGTTATCATCGATCAAATGAGCCATTTCATCCAGGCGTCGTTCTATCAGCTGAGTCTCGTAACGCGCCTTGGACTCCGAATCCAGCGTCAGAATTCCCATTACCCGTTCGTTCACTTCGGTTTTGACCGGATACAACAACTCGCCCGGCAACGCCGCCTCAGCCGACCAAGACACTCCGGAAATTACCAACAACAACACCAGCAACGCTCCGGTAGTTTTGACATAAACCGGTTGAAGGTCTTTGAATCCTCCCTGCCACCAAGGCAGCCAAATGGATACTGCGGTTTGATCTACGGTTTGTTCTTTCTCGTGACGCACCGCCCGTAAAATACGGTCTTTAACCTCGTCTTGTTCTTTTTCCGTGAAGATCAAACGTTTTTTGACCTGCTTTACGGCTTTTTTTAATTGCTGTGGTAAGTTTTTCATGTTTATTGCATCTTGTCCTTTAACATCTTGACCGCCCGATGAAGTCGTACCGAGACCGTATTCTCACTCAAACCGGTGACCCGACTTATCTCTTTGGGTGAAAGTTCGTTGATATAACGAAGAATGAACAACTCGCTATATTTATCATTAATTTGCGCCAGTGCCGCTTGTAGTTGCTTTTTTTGACCTTCATCCAGCCCCGGATCCTGTTCTATCTCTTCCTCGTAATAAAAAGGTTCGGACGGTTCTTTAATGTCTTCCAGCGGCAGTAAATTTATCTTGCGTTTCCGGTAGTGATCGATTATTAGATTATGAGCTATCCGAAATAACAGAGCTCTAGGGTTCTTTATTTCCTGCTCTTCTTTGACCACCGTCCTCCAGTATCGCAAGAATACCTCCTGCACCAGATCTTTAGCCGCCTCCTTGTCCGACACCCGGAAATAACAATGCTCCAACAGCGACTTTCCGTGAGTGTCGTATAATTCGGCTAATTTTTCTTCTTGCTGATCTCGCGATTCGTTCATAGGTGAAGACGTTATAATTACCCCAATCTTTCACCGCCTTTTTAACCTTTTCAACCGTGGTAGTTTAATGATAGCACTGTTATAAAATAGGTAAAGAAACAAGGTTAGTGATGACGATAAATGAATGGAAGTCATCACTATACCAGACATCTTTTTCTTTGAAAAGAGTTTACTAGAGTAAAGGGGTCCGGGTAGCCGGTCGGCCGAGTAACAATAACCGGCTAACAAGTCGGTTGCTCGCTTCTAAACCAGCGAAATCGTCACCAAAACGGGCGAGATATCTGTAAATTATGTTAAAATTTACCCGAAAACAGATCTTAACAACACTTCATTTAACAACTTAAGATCAAAGTATGACCCAACCGAATCAATTTACCGAACGCACCATAGAGGCCTTAAACCAAGCGGTGTCAGACGCGCAAAACCGGCAACATTCCGAGGTAGCCCCCTTGCATCTGCTTGCGGCGTTATTAGAACAAACCGACACGGCGGTACCGGCATTGGTGAGGGAGGTTGCCAACGCTCAACCGTCGGAGCTAAAGCAGGCCATGGAAGAAGAGTTGAATAAGCTGCCCACTCTTTCCGGAAGCGAGGCCCGGCCGGCAGCCAGCCGCGGGCTGAATGATCTGCTGAGCCGGGCCGAAAAAGAGATGAAGCAGCTACAGGATGAGTATATAAGCACCGAACACCTGTTGCTGGCCCTGTTACAGATCTCCGATTCGGCATCAGCTCTCTTGGAGCGGTTCGGTATCAATTATGAGCAAATTAACAGTTCTTTAACTAAAGTAAGAGGCAATATGAACATTCAAGACCAAAACCCCGAGAGTAAATATCAGCCACTGGAACAGTACGGCCAGGATCTCACCGAACTGGCCCGCCAAGGAAAACTTGATCCGGTGATCGGCCGGGATGAGGAGATCCGGCGGGTAACCCAGGTTCTCTCCCGTCGGACCAAGAACAACCCGGTACTGATCGGAGAACCCGGCGTCGGGAAAACCGCCATCGCCGAAGGGTTGGCTCAGCGCATCATCTCCGGAGATGTGCCGGATACTCTAAAAAACAAACAGGTGGTCAATCTGCAGATCGGATCACTGCTGGCCGGCGCCAAGTACCGCGGTGAATTTGAAGACCGAATGAAATCAGTACTGAAAGAGGTGGAAGAAGCGGCCGGCGAGATAGTTATGTTCGTGGACGAGCTGCATACTATTGTCGGAGCCGGCTCGGCCGAGGGAGCAGTAGATGCCGCCAATATGCTAAAGCCCATGCTGGCCCGCGGCACTCTGCGAATGATCGGCGCTACCACCCTGAACGAATACCGACAGCATATTGAAAAGGACGCGGCCTTAGAGAGGCGATTCCAGCCGGTCTTCGTCACCGAGCCAGCCATTGAGGACACTATCGCCATACTGCGCGGACTGAAGGAAAAATACGAGATCCACCACGGAGTACGGATAACCGATCCGGCTCTGGTATCAGCTGCCAAACTCTCGGCCCGTTATATCACCGACCGTTTCCTGCCGGACAAAGCCGTGGACCTAATAGACGAAGCCACTTCCTCACTTAAGATGGAAATCGAGAGTATGCCGGTCCAGCTGGACACCCTCCAGCGCCGCCTACGCCAGCTGGAGGTAGAGCAGGAAGCCCTCAAAAAAGAAAAGGACGAGCAGAGTAAAGAGCGGTTGGAGGAGATCAAGAAAGAGATAGCCGATCTGCAGGAGAAGAACTCTCAGCTGCAAACTCAGTGGCAGCAGGAGAAAGAGTTGATAGAAAAACAC
The DNA here is from genome assembly GCA_964388095.1 of uncultured Candidatus Saccharibacteria bacterium. Classification (GTDB taxonomy): domain Bacteria; phylum Patescibacteriota; class Minisyncoccia; order Phycocordibacterales; family CSBR16-193; genus CAYLYL01. The sequence continues at coordinate 9,282 of CAYLYL010000023.1, forward strand.
CGCGAACTATCCGGCCGGCTGGACGACCTGCGAACCGAGGAAGAGCGAGTGGAACGCCAAGGAGATGTTCAGCGGGCGGCCGAGATAAAATACGGCGAGATCCCGGAACTGGAAAAAGAGATCGAGCAGATCCAGAAGCAACTGGACGACATTCCGGAAGAAGAGCGGCTGCTGCCGGAGGAGGTCAAAGAAGAGCATGTCGCCAAAGTAATAGCCAAATGGACCGGTATCCCGGTCACCCGCCTCTTGGAGACCGAAAAAGAGAAGCTGGCCCACCTGGAAGAGGAGCTGGGCAAACGGGTTATCGGCCAGCAGGAGGCCGTGCAGGCGGTGGCCAACTCCATTCGCCGGTCCCGGGCCGGACTCGGCGCCCAAAACCGTCCCATCGGCTCCTTCATTTTCCTGGGCCCTACCGGCGTCGGCAAGACCGAGCTTTCCAAGGCCTTGGCCGAGGTAATGTTCAATGACGAAAATGCTATGGTCCGGCTGGATATGTCGGAGTATATGGAGCGCCATGCCGTAAGCCGATTGGTCGGCGCTCCGCCGGGCTATGTCGGCTACGAAGAAGGCGGCCAGCTCACCGAAACCGTACGGCGCCGCCCGTACTCGGTGATCCTGCTGGACGAAATAGAGAAAGCCCATAACGACGTCTTCAATATGCTGTTGCAGATCTTGGACGACGGACGGCTAACCGACAGCCAGGGCCGAACGGTCAACTTCACCAACACCGTTATCATTATGACCTCCAACCTGGGCAGCGAGATCATTTCGGAACACAGTGCCGCCTCAGAAAACGAGGAACAGATGAGGAGTCAGGTTATGGAGGTGGTTCGCTCCCATTTCCGGCCGGAGTTCCTGAACCGGGTTGATAACATCATTACCTTCCATCGCCTGAGCTCGCAGGAGATCCGCGAGATAGTTGATCTTCAACTACAGGAAGTGGATAGAAATCTCTGGGAGAAGAATATTACCCTTGATGTCAGCGATGAGGTGAAAGAATTCTTAGCTGACGAGGGTTATGACCCGGCCTTCGGCGCCCGGCCGCTGAAGCGGATCATTCAAAACCGGATCCTGGACCCACTGGCGCTGGAGCTGATAGAAGAAAGGATCAAAGAAGGACAGCAGGTAAAGATAGCCAAAGAAGGCGAAGAGCTAAAATTCACGGCTCAGTAAAAGATCCACCAACCAAAGAACCCTCCTACCGGAGGGTTTTTTGTTTTGGCAAAATCCCCTTTGGGTCAAAAAACGAAAACCAGGAATCTGTGGACGTTTAACTTCCACAAGACAAGAGAAACGGTCATAATAAAGGGCTTGTGGACGTTTAACTTCCACAGAACTAGAGAAAACGGGAGGAATAAAGGGGTTGTGGACGTTTAACTTCCACAGATCCGGAAAAGACTACCCAGGAGGTTAAAAGAGAGGGTGTTGAGTGTTTTGTGGACGTTTAACTTCCACAGAACTAGAGAAAACGTTCATAATAAAGGGGTTGTGGACGTTTAACTTCCACAGAACTAGAGAAAACGGCCGAAATAAAGGGTTTGTGGACGTTTAACTTCCACAGGAAAAAATAACCAAAAAAAGCCCGAGTAGAA
>CAYLYL010000024.1:0-10633 GCA_964388095.1 uncultured Candidatus Saccharibacteria bacterium
TTGTTAAATGAGCTTTGGGAAAGATCAACCGAACGCAGATCACAATTGCGGAAAGTAACATTTTTTAGTTCAGTACCCTGAAGATCGGCTTCTTTTAAAATACAATTTTCCCAGATCATATTTTTGATCCGCGAAGAACGAAAACAAGCCAGCTCACATTTGGAGTTCTTTATTTGCGATCTTTGTATAAAACCGTTGGTAAACAAAGAGCCTGTAAGTCGGCTGTTTTCGATATTTACATCTTTGATAAACACCTCATCCAGTTCGGTATTAGAAAGATCGGCTTTGACTATCTTGGTTTTGACCAGCGAACAACGGGGAAAGGAACCGTTAGAAAGAAATACATCTTTAAGTTCCGAATCCTTTATCTCTACATCGTCCGCTTGTTGGGCGGACAGATCACCGGAAACCACTTTGTTTTCTATTACCTCTTCTTCGTAAAACTCAACATCTTCTCTACTAACTAGCTTGCCCGTCATTAATTCAATAATAACAGAATTTAATTGCTCTATCTTATTATAACATCGTAATCCTTACACTTAAGCATCATGATCATTAAACGAGACGCCATCGTTGAAAGACTTAATACATTGCCGGTGGCCGATAAAAATATTGTCGGGCAGTTTATTAAGATCAAACCATTGCCACTCATAGCATCTTTGGGGCTCGCATACTTTCGGCTCTCCTTCCACTTTGGAAGCAGTGAAGTTGATATGTAAATAATGAGTGCCGTCCCCTGGAAGCGGATCATTCACCAAGTGATGAAATCTCAGATCGAGCGCTATAAGGCCCGTTTCTTCCTGTAATTCCCGGCCCGCTCCTTCGATAAGAGATTCCATATATTCCAAGTGCCCGCCCGGCAAACCCCAACTGCCGTCATCAGCACCCCCTTTTCTCTTTCCCAATAACAGTTTGTTGGCCCGAACTACAAACACATTCACCCCGATCTCTGCTTTTTGTTGCGACATAACTAAATTATACCAAAGCCCACAACACGTACCAACCTGTCGATCTTATCCTGGCCCGTTTTATAGGTTAGAAAATACTGCTTATATTCGTTTACTCAAATACCACTCCAGAGAGATAGCGTTCAATAAGTACCCGATCAGGGGTAAATAGATCCAGATCAAGCGCCTCCTGCGGGTCATACCAACCCCACTCCTTTCTATCCTCTTCCGGGTCATCCTTTAACTCTCCGGCCACCACCCTTCCTTTCATTCCGATAGTGACATAATTTTTACCTTTATCCTCGCGATAGAAGTCATAAACCGCCACTAATCCTTCTATATCACAATCTATCCCGCTTTCTTCCTTTACCTCTCTTTTGGCACATTGCTTGATAGTTTCACCATTCTCCCAGTGACCTCCGGGAACACCGTATTTGGACTCTCCTTTGCGACCGTCACGCCCGATCAGAACTTTACCTTTTTCGTTTATCACCAACGTGGCTATACCAACGCCGGGACGCTCATTAGAATTACTCATATATTTAATGAATTAATTTAAAACTGAATATTAGCACAGGTTTTAGCACCAGCACAAAATACTTAGGAGTTCGCCGTAGTCAAAAACGATTTACTCCAGCCGTTCTAAATGAAAAAGTAGATCTTGATGCGGAGTAACTCGAAGAGCCCGGCCGCCCAACTGTTCAAAGATAGCACAGGTTTTCTCGGAATCATCGATCAAGACCGACCGGGTTGTATCGGCTTCATATAACTCAATATACTTTTGAAATAATCCTCCGTCCTCATCATCTTTTGACTTGCCCTCATTATAGGAATTGCTGATAACATCGAAATACCGGTTCAATTGCAATGCCGGTATAGTAAAGCGATCCAAGGAATCCATGTTGTCGGTTGATAAAATTGTGCGATAGCGGGAACGTAGGCCGTTTATCTTCTTCAGAACCACTTCCGAGATATTCATAGTACGGCAATCACTTTTGAATACCGACCATAATTCCTCAAACGACACCTTTAGATCTTCGGCCACCATTGTGTTGACCTCTTCGGCCGTATAACAACCCCGCATCCAGTCATAAACGATATGTTTATTATCAACAAAAAGAAACTGTTGAACCTGCCCCTTCAGATCCTCTTCTAAACTGCGCCAAAAGTAGTCATAACAAAGCGTCCCGTTGAAATCAATAAACAAGATCGGTTTGGCACAAGCTTCAACCGGATCCTCTGACTTTCCTACTGTTTGTAATGATAACATTGTTGAATTTTACCAAAGATCATTAATTCTTGTCACTTTACTTATATATAAACCACTTTTAGATCACAGGCAGCCAATTAACAGAAAAGCTTTGCGAATAAGAAAACCCCAAGTTATCAACCTATAGCTCGGAAACATACTTGATCCAGCGATCGATCTATAAATAAAAACAGCGTTATTCCCGGTAGCTACTATTCCCGGGACCCTTTCTTTTCCCCGGTAATAACATAGAAATTATCAATTTTTTCATCCGGATGAAGCATCTCTTTATACTTTTCAATTCCCTTATCACCCAACCCGGAGCTGCCCGAAGTAAACCAGGGTAGCTCTTGGAACATCTCGGCTCGTTTATGGAATAAGAAACGGCTTAAACCTTGGTATGAATAATCAACTTTGATATGCAGAGCAACCCATCGTTTAGCATCAAATTTAACTCCCATAGCTATACCGACAAGTTTACCTTCTACTTTCACATAAACAGTTTTAATACCATATAACCGTTTGTGATCCAAGCAATAATGACAGTAATGATAATTATCCCAAAATGTTGCAGTTTTGACCTTTTGTTGTTTTGACCATTTAGTCAAAAATTGATCAACTTGATCGCGATCACATTCATAGTCCACGGAATAAGAATAATTATGCTTAAACTGCCTGATAAGCTTCCGAAACTTTTTCATCTCCGAATCCTCCAGATCAATGAATTTTTTAGTTCTGTACATATATTCCGAAACTATCGGTACCGTTAACTTTATTTCAACTTTCTTCTTGAGTTTTTCTATATCGGTCTTTTTGGTCCATAAAATATGAGCGTTAGGCCAGAGCTTTCGACTGCGGGGCAAAAAAATATAAGGGAGTTCGTTGGGATACAGCGCATCCTGAACGGCCAACTCCTCTTTACCGTTGTGGGAGATGACATAAGCTGCATGATCCAGATAACTGGATGTAGTGTCATGCATAAAAGGTACCGACTTGAGGAGATAAACGTCTTGTTTGGAATTAAATTTTCTTAACATATTACAATAATTATAACACCAGCCACCAAACTCGCCACCCCCATTCCAAGATAAATATATATGCCCCTGTGCCACGCGAGCCCAACCCCCTTCAGGCCTCCCACTCCGCGGAGGCGGGGTAGGCCTGGGAACCATAGGGTGTTAAACCTGTATATCAGCGATATATACTAATCGGTTCGCCCATTTATATTTGCCCGGGGTTTGGCGCTCGCTCTATGTCGTATATAAGCTCCTCGGCTCGGAAATACCAACAACTCCGCTTCGTTTTGCTGTTTGGATTTCTCTCACTCGTCGTCGTATATAAAATAGACCGCTCTGCCGGGTGAAAAACTTTACTTGTAATACACTTTCTGATAAGTTTCAGTTGGAACTAGTTACTTTGTCATCAAGGTCAGCAAAAAAAAGAAAGGCAGAAGCTCATGATAAAGCTTTCCAATGGCCACGTGGTAAAATACATGGCCGCCAGTGGAGCCCTTGCTTACGGAGGCGGGGGTTGGTCATGGGAACAACCGCTGAAGTGGTTCGGGTTTCTTGAGCCGGAACGGTTCACGGTGGTGTCCAAGACAGTAACCCGCCATCCCCGGGTCGGCAATTTCCAAGGGTGGAAACCTTGGAATAGTGTCCTGCCCATTACCGGCGGGATGGTGAACAAGATCGGTCTTACCAATCCGGGAATCAAGTGGTGGTGCGAGAATTTCGGCCCTGAAATCGATCACCAAAAGCTTTCGGTCATCGGATCGATCTTTGGCAACAGGGACGAGTTAGTGGAAATGTCTGAAATGCTCAACAATTTTGACCTTATGGGCATTGAAGTTAATGTCTCGTGTCCTAACACTGAACATTCCATTGATCAGGCCCGGGCAGTAATCGAAAGCATCGAGGAAATTAGGTCTTCACGCCATCCTATCATCGTTAAGCTCTCGGTCGCTCAGGATTACCTGACTATTGCCCGAGAGCTTATCGGAATTGCGGAAGCAATTTCCCTAAACAGTGTTCCCTGGGAGATGGTTTTTCCCGGGCAACGCTCACCTCTATGGAAATTACAAAAGAGGGTTGGCGGCGGAGGCGGAGGTGTATCCGGCAAGCCGGCCCAACCGCACAATTGGCAAGCGGTAAAAGATCTTGCCTGTCAGGGATCCTTACCAGTAATTGGTCCGAGTGTCATGGAGTTTACAGACATAGAAAGACTCCGTGAATTGGGAGCTGAAGCAGTCAGCTTCGGCTGCATCCATCTGCGAAAACCGTGGAAACCAACGTCCTTGGTCAAAGAGGACATCGAAAAGGAAGGGATATGAAATCAGTGACTATTAGGAGGTGGTTTAACCGCCACCTCCACCTTCGCGACGGCAAAACGATGGAGAGGGTCCTCCCCTGCACCCTTAACCAGGGTGTTACGGGAGCGATCATCATGCCCAACCTCCCGGATCCGGTCTCCACAATAGATAGAGCGAAAGCTTATCGAGACCGGATCACGGACATTCTGCCTGAAGATTCGGATTTCGAACCCTGCATGACATGTTATCTGACGGATGAGACTCCTCCGGAAGAGGTCGTGCAAGGTTTCAAGGAGGGGACCTGGAAGGCAGTTAAACTCTACTTGACCGATCAGAAAGGGAAAGGTGGAACCACCGGCTCGGTTCACGGGGTAAGCAATCTGCCCGGACGCTATCCGGTGTTCGAAGAGATGGAAAAATCTCAAATTCCGTTGCTCGGACACTACGAGGCGGTTGAGGAGGAAGTGGACGAGTTTGAACGGGAGATACGAGCAATTGAACAGTATCTCCTGCCCATACTTGAGCGCTTCCCCGGTCTTCCGGTGGTAGTGGAACACATAACAGATGGTCGAACAGCGGATTTTATTGCTGACTGGGACCATCCCGGCGGTCTCTTTGGAACAGTTACCCCCCACCACATGATCCTTAACCGGAATGCAATGTTCCGGGGAGGCATGAATCCCGGTTACTACTGCAAGCCGGTGCCCAAGTCCGAGGAGCATCGGCAAAAAGTTCGAGAGTATGTAACCTCCGGTCATCCTCGGTTTGGAGCCGGCACCGATTCGGCCCCGCATCACCAAGATGCTAAGTCGAAGTGTTACGGCTCCGCAGCCGGAATTTTCTGCGAACCGGTAGCTATCGGGTTGTACGCTGAAATCTTTGAGGCGGACAACGCACTTGATCACCTCAGTCCTTTCTTGGCTAAAAACTTTCTTCATATATATGGAATGGAAGTAAGCCAAGAAAGGGTGACCTTGGTGAGAGACCCTCACAAAATCCCGGAAACCATCGGCGGAATTCCGGTTTTTTATGGGGGGTATAGCGAGGAGTGGAGAATTCAGTAACTCATCTTCACCCATCACCCCCCATCGGCTCCGATATTAATTTATCGGAGCCCTTCTGTGTCTGGCTACGACTGTCGCGAACAGCGATAGGTGCAATATAAAAACGGAACAAATTCTTTATTCAAGATAATTATAGATAAACTTAAACTTTTTTTATCAGTTTTTTACCACCATCCTCCATAGTCAAATCGCACTAACCAGTTATAAAAGTTCAGGGTGGTCATATAAAAATAGACAGTTTCAAACTGTCTATTTTTATGACCAAACCTGATATTGAAGATCTACTCTTCCTTGGCCGCTTTATGGATCCAGTAATACTCCACCTTGGAAGCATCGATCCAGTACAGCTCATCTCCGCCGTCAATATGGATCAATCCGGCAGTATCTTCAAAGGTTACATTGTGTTTGTGAAGCTCGAATACTTCGCCGGAATCGGTTTTGATCATCAACTCCCCTTTCTCATCCAGCGCTTGTTTGATAGTTTTTACATCCATAGTAATTAAATTAGCTTATAACCTAGACCTCTTATATTTACTATTTTACCACCCTTTGGGTTTAGTTCCAAATTCTGTTCCAATATTATATTAAAATGACCAAATAATTTGTCACAATAAGACCTATCAGCCACTTAATATATGGTTTTTACGTCAAATTGGATGATCATTTTGTTGTTGAAGTTTTCCCTTTTTCCTTATACTACTTAACCGTTAAGATCCATTTTAGTCGTTAAAAGCATTTCCGGATAAGAGTTATCCAGATCTTCCCGTTTAACTATCACCTTGGCATCATTATCCGTTAAACAAACGATCGGCGGACGCGGCTGAATAAAGGTCCTGCTCAATCCTACCGAATAAGCTCCGCTGTTGTGCATAATTGCCAAGGATCCCGACTCAGGAATAGATCCGTTTCTTGGTCCGCTCATAATATCGTTTTCCATACACAAAGGACCGCAGATTCGATACCAACCCTGTTTCTGCTTACATTTTTCAAATTCCCAGAGATGTTCATAAAAAGCTCCCATAATGTTGTGATTAGTACCGCCATCCACCACTATTATCGCGGGCTCGGCACTCCTTTCCTTTTCATACAATACCCGAGTTACCAATGATAAACTCGGCGCAGCTATCCAGCGACCGGGTTCCAATATGAGCTTCGGTTGAGAAGCATTATCCGGCCATCGGTCATTGAAATACTTAAAAAGGTCTGCGGGAGAAAAGGGTTGGTCTTTTTGTAAACTACCGTGTTCAAAAGGAAACCCTCCCCCAACATCCAACAAAATGTCTGATTTGAGTGAATACTGTTGCCAAAGCTCTATTGCAGTATTTATCACTTGATCTCGATCCTCATTTGTTAACTGTGTACCAAAATGAAGATGTATGCCGCACAACTCCAAATGAGGGGATTCTTTAGCCAACTCCATTGCCGATTCCAGATCTTTACTCTTTATCTGTATACCGAATCTTGATGCCGGCTGACCATATTCCGGGCAAACCCGTATACCGATACGAGGTTTGTGTTTGTTTAATGCAGCGATCTTTTCTATTCTTTGCAGTTCGCTGAGTTCATCTATGTTAATAAGCCCAACCCCCTCCAAGATAGCTCGCTCTAAAACAGCCTTGTCTTTTAAAGGACCGTTGAACACTATCTTTGAAGGTTCAAACCCGCAGCGACGGGCCAATGAGTACTCCCAAGATGATACCACCTCTACCAACGCATTTAGTTCCTTGAGAGCATCCAATAAAGGCCTCATGGGATTGGTTTTTAACGAATAAGCGATGTAAAAACCTCTTTCCCAATTATTAGCACCCTGGGAAAGTTCCTGGTAGGCATCCACCGCCGCAGGAAGATTTAACAGAAAAAAGGGTGTTCCTATCTTGTTGGCTAGATTGTTCAATGCCGGCCGGTCAACATCAAAGCCGGAAAATTTTCTTGTTTTAAACATAATCCGCCGAATTTATTTTATCAGGAACTCATGCGGCGACCGGCCGGGCCATAATAGAGAATCCGGGCTATAAGTTATAACCGAACTTTTTTCCGCTGCCGTAGTATCATTTTTATCAGTATCAACGAATTTGTGGTCCGTAGAATTGCCATTGTTATCGCCCTGTTGTTGAGGCAAGAAGACCTCTGGCAAAGGAAGAAAACCTGATTGAGGCAGTCTATAGATCAATGTTCCCGAGGGCGCGATCCGGGGTTCCGACTGTTCTTCCCGACAACAATGAGACCTTACAAACTGATCCAGTATAGACAGACCATATTCACCAAGTGCTCCGATCCAACTGGGAAATCTCATATTCACCTCGAAAATGTAATTTTCTCCCGCGGAGTTTTTGATCCACTCGATCTCCATAACAAATGGTTGGGATGAAAGTTTTAACAGATCCACTTCGCTAAAGGGGTGTTCGCTGCCTTCTACTCGGGCCGCCAGAGTCGTCCCGAATTTAGTGGTCGCTAATTTACGGATTGTTAAACTTGCCAATAGTTTTTGGCTATGACCAACAACAATAAGCGAGGAATGCTCCTCTCCTTCTATGGATTCTTCCAGATATACGCCGCCATCCACTCCGAGATTATCGGGGTTCTTATATATTTGATTCTTGGCAGCTAGAGCCTCATTTCGATCGTACGCTTTAAAAGCATCTTTACGAAAGCCCTTGACCATTACCGGATATGAAAATTCCTGTTCCCATCTGACCAGATCCGATTCGGTCTCGAATTTTCTTTTTGTCGGCGTATTGCCAAAAGATGAAATAAACTCCTGTAAATCCCACTTATTCTTGATAGACCCGGAATTAAGAATTGAAACCCCGGAATATATGGAATGATGTTCATTATTATAAGAGGCCTGAGAAAGAGCAAACAGATGAGCGTCAGTACCTGCAATTACAATATCGGGCCGGACCTTTTGAATTAAGGAATCAAGTTCTTCGTAATAATCCACTCCGAAAAGAGGTTTCGGCACTCTAAACAGTTCCGCTCCCGTATGGGACAGTATTTCAAGAGCCGCCGTAGATTCATCCGCTCCGACTACATAACCGGGAGATAATTCTCTCAACATCGAATAAAGCTGATAACCGGGAACATCTTCAAAGGGGTTTATCCCCAATACCAGAACTTTAGGAGTTGTTGATATACTTTTTTGAGTAGTATTTTTTTCCATAATATTAATTTAGATAATAAATGACGACCGAGCCAAATTCACCTGTGAATCAAAATTTTATCATTTTGTCGACCGTTTCATCAGATGATAAATCCCACGGTAATTAAATACTATAATTTATATTTTTATTTTCAAGTGGTATTTAGAGTATATAAAACCGGGTTGAAAAATGCCTAAGTTCAACTTTTTCGAAATTTTACGAAACTCAAATACCGAGATATAATGTTATTGAAATTTTACTAAACTCTATTTTAAATTAACCGAGCTTATGACATATACTTACACCTCCGAAGCAGCACAGGCCTACAAAGGTGTGTCGTACCAGGGAAGCTTTTCTTTTGCTTTCAATGATGCAAAGCGTATGCTGGGAAACCTCTCCGGAAAGACCGCTTTGGATTTTGGAAGCGGAGCGGGACGCAGCGTCCGCTTTCTAAGATCGCTCGGCGCTCACAAAGTGATTGGCGTAGACCACAATCAGACAATGCTGGATGAAGCCCGAAAGGATCAACCGGAAAATACCGAGTTCCATCTTATCTCTGACAACCGGATCCCGTTTGATGAAAATTTCTTTGACCTGGCATTTTGTTCATTTGTATTCATGGAGATGGATGATCTGGAGAAGATAAGCCAAGCGATGATCGAAATAAATCGAGTACTCAAACCCCAAACCGCTTTCATTTTGATCGTTACCAACCCGACTGTCTACGGACATGATTTTGTGAGTTTCGATATGCGCGATAATCCTGAGGAGCTCAAAAGCGGTGACCCTACTAAGGTCCTTATCAAGGCAGATCCGCCTTTTGAGATCACCGATCACTTCTGGACATTAGATGACTATACCAACGCCCTTGAAAAAGCCGGTTTTGAGATAAAGGAAGTAACTTATCCTCAGCCGGAAGAAACAACCGGGTGGTTGGATGAGGCGGTCATTGCCCCTCATATGGTCATAAACTGCAAAAGCGGTTTATAATATAACGATCGATCAATACATTGCTAGTTCTCCTTTCAATAATAACTGTTTTCCAATTGTTGTCGCCATTTAGGATATAGGCAGGTTTCTATAGTCCTACTAAATTAATTTGCATCCTTTAACCCGCACTAAATATTTTACGTCTTACCTTGTAAGTGGGTAACTTATCGTCTGAAATTTCTGAGTTAAGTGACATTTCGTGGAGGTTTTTCACCCATCCGCGAACGCAGAAAGTAAGCTGCAAGAATGCGTTTGCGGCAGGACGAAAGACCCCGATGACGGCGGATCAGTTCCTTTAGGCGGGAGTTTATCCCGCCCTCTACACAGTTAGTGGTACGCGGTACACCGGAGATCGCGATAAAGGTGAACATATACGGCAGAGCATTAGTGATATGCGACCTGGCGGCACGAAGTTTGCGATGGGTATACCACCATCTGCCGGTCTCGGCTGAGTAGCTGCGCTCTTTGAGAAAGGGGTCGTGTCGGTTGTTCCAATCATAAAAAGCTTCTGTCCACTGTCGCGCCTCCGAGAGTGTCTGTATCTGCCAGACAGAACGAGTAAGTCTCCACAGCTCGAGTCCGGCTAAAGTTTTTGGTCGGGTAGAGATATGACTCCGTACAAAGCGTTCGATGTGAGCCAGGCAACGCTGTATCCGGGCTTCCGGACAGTGTCGAGATACCGCCTCAGCTAGGCCTTTCTGGCCGTCCATCACTATAACCTCAACTGTCTGAAAGCGAGAGAGGAAGTTGCACCAAGCTTCAACGCACTCTCTTTCAGCAAAGTCCCATGAACAGACCTCTGTGCCACTGTGGCCGATGAGCACGGCATTGGTACGACCCGAGAGATAGACACCGTCCACAATAAGTAAATGTTCGCAATCAATAGACTGCGGCGGCTTGAAAGGTTCCTCACTCCAGAACGGCTCAAACAA
>CAYLYL010000025.1:0-10574 GCA_964388095.1 uncultured Candidatus Saccharibacteria bacterium
CAAAAAATTACGATGACTTTAATTAATAATTTGATCTTTATATGAACAAACGGACCGCCATACCGGCCAAAATAGAGGCTAAATTGGCGACTCCGGACAGGATCAAGCTTCTTCTCCAGGTGAGGTCGAACAGGTATTTAAGCCCGGCAGCTTCCAGCAACCACACAGCTCCTTCAACCGCTATATAAGGTGCATTTTCAATGTGTAGTAAATATAATGTGGGCGGGTGAGTCAGAGCGTTAAGGCAAACTATTGTGATAAGCCACTGAACCCATTCTTTGGGCCGCTGGATGATCAGGATGACGAAGGTTTCTGTAAAAACGGTTATAACAAAAGCCCAGAGGATCACATCTTCAAAATACATCATTTATTACGGTAACGTCGATAAAGCAAAATACTTAGTAAGCCGAGAAAAGCTAAAATTGGCAAAACCAGATAAAGGCGTACAAACGGGTCTTCGGAGAGAAGTACCGTCTCTCTCTTTTTCTCCTTAGTAGGTTCTGATGCGGGTGTTTCCGCAAACTCCTCTTGATCGGGTGGTGCGGGAGATCTTGGTTCGGTTGAGGTTTCTTTCTCGGTTTCTGAAGGGCTGTCGTTTTGATAAGAGGAGATCTCCGGTTCCGGTTCAGTCTCCTCCTTTACTTCTACATCCGAGGGTGACAAGAAGATCTCCTCATCAGGTGTTACTTCCAGGGAACCGTCGGCAAATGACCACATCTCTTCAATTGCCTCGTCAGATCTCTCTATAAATATAGGATCATGAAACTCTTCTTCCAAGTTGCCATGTTCTTTTTCTAACTCATCAAGCCATTTATTGATCTGGTCAATATCTTTTTGGTGTGTTTCCAGAAATTCGGCATAGACTTGTCTACATCCGATCAATTCCAAGATCTCTAAAGAATCAGTTCGGTAAGTTAAATCGGAAGGGTGGATATCTATCAGGACAGGGTCTTGATCCGGCCAGGTCCACAGTTGACCCTTAAGTTCTAACCTGGATGATTCCTTGTCAACTTCTGCCCGATACTCCACTCTTTGGCGGTCATCGCATTCTCTTATTTCTTTTTGAAATTTTTCAGCTAGTTCAGTATATTTTTCTTGCATATCTGTAAAAGGACTTTCTCTGGTAAGCTGGGGGAAGGCATCGGGATGCAAGGCTACGAATTGGGTGGTCAAAATGCCCAGATTATAGTTGGTAGGAAAGACCGAATCAGCTGTAATACCGGTATTAAATATAATATCTGTCTCTCTCAACCCCAGATCGGGCCAGGCGGAGAAAATATTAGTAAATTCACTTATTGATCGGTCTTCATAACAACCTGTCGATTCGCAAAAATTACTTGGGATCGAATCGTTCGACTTAAAAGATGAGTGATCACGGAATGATCCCGGAGATAATTCGTTTGTTTCTTTGATCCTGAAGATCCTACCGCCATTTTTATCGAACTGATAACATTCGTTAGGTTCGATCACGCTCCATGGTCGTCCCAATTTCTCACCCATACTATGGGAGTAGTCAAAAACCCAAAAGTAAGGATCTTTCTCCATATTTTGGTCGGGAACTGTTAAACAGATCTCTGTTCCGCTCCGCATTAAAAAGGTGGGATCACTGCCGCCGTCATTGGCACTACTTGGATAGGTGGGGGCGAGCAACAAGAGACAAAAAGTTACTAAAGCAACAAACTTCATATTCTCATCCGAATTTATATATTAACTGTTATCCTCAAAATAATGCAAAAGAGTTTCAAGGCTCTTTTCTCCCACCTTGCCCTCGCGGCCTTCCAGAGTAACGGTTTGTTTTTTGACCTCATTATCGCCGATCACCAGGAAGTAGGGGATCTTTTCCAGCTTGACCTGGCGAATTTTCTTGCCCAAGCTCTCGTCGGATTCATCTATCTCTGCTCGAAAGTCGCTCTCTCTCAGTTGCCGGTAGACCTCCCGAGCATATCGGCGGTGATTTTCGTTAATAGGCAGGATTTTTACCTGAACCGGGCTCAACCAGAACGGGAAAGCGCCGGCGAAATGTTCAATGATGACCGAAAGAAATCTCTCCAGGGATCCGGCAATAGCGCGGTGGATCATAACCGGGGTTTTCTTTTGACCGTCTTGATCAACATACTCCAAGCCAAATCGTTCCGGCATTACAAAGTCAAGTTGAATTGTTGCCAGTTGCCATTCTCGTCCCAAAGCATCACTGAACATGAAGTCGAGTTTCGGTCCGTAAAAGGCGGCCTCACCCTCTTCTACCAGATAAGACAGACCTCTGCCCTCGGCAACGGTTTTAAGGATGTCTTCGGCTTCTTGCCAGCGTTTCGGGTCGCCTAAATAATCGTCAGGTTTTTCCGGATCCCGAACCGACAGAAAGACCCGAAAACTGTCTTGGCCGTACATATCAAGCGAGGTGTAGAACTCTTTGACCACTTCAGAGATATTCTCGATCTCGGTTTTGACCTGTTCCGGGGTACAGAAAACGTGTCCGTCGTCTTGAGTTAAGGAACGCACTCGGGATAACCCCAGCAACTCTCCGGTTTGTTCATCACGGTAATTGGTGGTTGCTTCAACCAACCTAATAGGTAGATCGCGGTAGCTTTTGGCTTGACTGGCGTAGATCTGGGTGTGATGTGGGCAGTTCATCGGCTTCATCACGAACTCTGAGTCCTTACCTTGAACCTTTAGTAACTCGTCGCCGAACTTTTCCCAGTGGCCGCTGATCCGGTATAGATTCGGTTTGGTGATATGAGGGATCCAGACCTGTTGGTAGTCAAACTTTTTCTGAATGTCATAGATCTTATCTACAATAGCGTTACGCATGGCGGTACCTTTCGGAGTGAATAAGGGCAGGCCGGCTCCGACATGTTCTGAAAAAGTGAAAAGATCAAGATCTTTACCCAACCTGCGATGATCGCGTTTTTTGGCTTCTTCCAGCTGCTCCAGATATTTATCCAGTTCCTCCTTACCGAAAAAGGCGGTGCCGTAAATGCGGGTTAACATCTTATTGTTTTCATCGCCGCGCCAGTAAGCTCCAGCAATAGAGGTTAGCTTAAAGGCCCGCGGATCGATCTGACTTAGATCATCTAAGTGGCCGCCTTGGCACAGATCCATAAATCCAGCTGTAAGCTGTAAGCTGTTAGGTGTTAGCAATTCATCTTTGGTGGGAATGCGATCTTTGGGACCGGAGTAGTAAAGGGTGATATTTTTATCTTCGGCTTCAAACTCTTTGATCAATTCCAGTTTATATGAATTGTTCTTAAATATTTGTTTGGCTTCTTCGGCGCTTACTTTGATCTCTTGAAAGGTTTCCCAGTTCGGTAGGATCTCTTTCATTCGGGCTTCAATTTTCACCAGATCTTCATCACCCACTGAGTGTTCGCCAAAGTCAAAGTCATAATAAAAACCGGCTTCGGTGGGCGGACCCAGGGTAGGTCGGGTTTCGGGGTATAGTTCTGTTACCGCCGCCGCCAATAAGTGAGAGATCGAATGGCGGAGACAGGAAAGGTCTTTTTTTTCTTGCATATAAAAAAAGTATAGCGTGAAACAACCTTTCTTGCAAAATAAAAATGCGTTAAAAGAGTGGGTATAATTGCAAGTATCGGTTTAAATATCACTCACCTTATATTTCATATTTATGTTTGTTACCCCTCACATGCATGCATGTGAGGGGTTAACAAAAGCAGGTTGGGAAAGTTGTATAATGTTACATGTTACAATACTTGACTTGCTCGGTAGATCAGTTGGGCGGGTCTTAAAAAGGAGGTCATTTTCTGAGCACAGTATTTTGTTTTTGGCTTTTTGCTATCTTATAACTGGCAGATATAATAAGTTGATGAGATAATTAAGCGTTTTTGGATAAAATTAAATGATCAGAAATTTAAGTAGCGCCGGTATAGAAAATATGTTAAATTAATCGTTATGAATTTTCCGCAGATATTGGTAGTGGATCTGGGTTCTCCTTATGCTTTACAAACAGCTCGCCTAATGCGTCGGGCCGGCGTTCGGGCGGCGGTATTATCTCCCGAGAAAGCTCAGAGCTTTTTACAGCAAACCCGTCCTCAGGGTATCATTTTCTCCGGCGGTACTTCATTGCCCGAGGACGGAATTGCCGAGACCATCCTCAACCAAGCGGACCGTGATTCGATCCCTTATCTGGCAACCGGCGCCGGAGTACGGCTTTTGATGTCCTGTTACCAAATGGCCGGCCGGGTAAGCAAAGAAGCGAGCGGTTATCAAAAGCGGCTCTGTAGGATCCAAACTCCGGATCGGTTACTGTTCGATTGGCCGGAAGAGTCCTCGGTGGTAACGGCCGAGCCGGAGTTTACGCTCGAGCCGGTGGAGGGTTTTATAGAACCGGCACAGGTGGAAGGAGTGGGTCCGGTAATAGCTCATAGCGAGAAACTGATCTGGGGTGTACCTTTTCAACCGGGGGCGGAACAAACCGAATGGGGAGAAAAACTCGTCAATAACTTTCTATTCAAGGTCTGTGACTGCCGGACCGATTGGTCGGTTACGGAAGTGATAGAGGAGATACGCGAGCAAATCAAAGAAGCAGTGGGAGATAAAAAAGCGGTGCTGGGTTATAGCGGGGGAGTTGATTCCTCGGTAATTGCCGCTTTGCTGGCGCCGGTATTAAGGGATAACCTATACGGTTTTACTCTGGACGGTGGACATTTTCGCGAGAAAGAGACCGAAGAAGTAGAGCGGCATGCCGAAGCGGCCGGTATGAACTGGGAGCTGCGCGACCGGCAGAGGGAATTTATTCGGGCGGTAGGCAAAACAGTGGATTCCGAGAAGAAACGGGATGCCTTTCGCCGGGTTTATAAAAAAGAGCTGGAAGAATACACCCGTGAAAAGCAGGCCGATTTTATAATTCAAGGCACACTGGCGCCGGATCTGATAGAGTCCGGCGAATCCGGAAGCGGCGCTTTGATAAAAACTCATCATAATGTAGCTTTGGATCTGGAAGCTCAAGAGCTTCATCCATTGGCACCTTTTTTTAAGGACGAGGTTCGTGAGTTGGCGCGTGCGCTGGAGTTGCCGGATTCGGTGGTCAACCGTCATCCTTTCCCTGGACCGGGGCTTTTTGTTCGGATAATGGGTCAGCCGGTATCCGGTAAAAAGCTGGATATACTCCGTTGGGCCGATGCCCGAGCGCGGGAAGTGATAGCCGAGAAAGGTCACTCCGGTTTTTCTCAGCTGGTAATAGCTATGCCGTGTGTCAAGATAGTTGGGATCAAAGATGATGGCCGCGGTTATGAATACCCGGTGATCGTACGGGCGGTGGAGACCTCTGATTTTATGACCGCCAAAGGTCACATTTTTCCCGATCAAGTTCGGATAGCTCTGGAGGAAGCTCTGACCAAACATTCCGAGATCAGCAGAGTATGGTTTGATATGAATGACAAACCGCCGGCTACTGTGGAGTTTGAGTAAATTTTACTTATATCATTTGGTTTTATTAGAGAGCAAGATTTTGGGCGGATTGATGATAATTTTGCTGCAAAATTTGACTACCCTCGCTCTTATTCTTATAATGGTTATTACCTTAAAGGTTTGTAAGCGAGCGTTACGAAAGAAACGGAAAAGTGAAGCAAAGACAGTGCTTTCACGGTTCCGAATTAAGGAGTTTATATGAGTAGCGGCTCGTATTAACCGCCCAAAACTACCAGATTGCTTACTTGAGCTTAAATGATCAAATGCTGCGCTATTGTTCAGTGGTATAAGATCCGGGTTTTAAAAAGTAAAGTGTTAGTAAACCGGATAACTTAAGTCTTTGACAGGTAGGTAAATCGGGTAAATAGGTGGTTGAGGATCCGGTAGGGGTATGAACCCGCATTCCAATTTGGACCGGTATAGGTTCGGATAATAGGGTCACAATAGATTTATCCGGCATAGTCCGGTAGGTTTGGGATGTGAAAGTAATTATTAGTTTAATTTAATAATAAAGTATGGCAAAAAATAACGACTCCAAAGTGCAAAAGATCACTCCGCTGGCTGACCGGGTACTGGTACGGCCTTTTGAAGAGAGTGAGTTGGAGAGTAAAACCGATTCCGGCATCATTATTCCGGATACGGTCAAGCAGGAAAAACCGGAACAGGGAGAGGTGATTGCGGTCGGTGAAGGTCGTTACCAGGACGGTGAGTTACGCGCGCCTCAAGTTAAGAAAGGCGACAAGGTGATCTTTTCCAAGTTCGGTTATGATGAAGTGACCGTAGAAGGCGAGGAGTATTATCTGCTGAAAGAAGATAATATCCTGGCGGTTATCAATGATTAGAAGAGTTGTTATTAATAGTTAACTAAAAGTAGAATTTATATGGCAAAACAAATCAAATTCCGTGAAGAAGCTCGAACCGATCTCAAACGCGGCGTGGACAAAGTGGCCGATGCGGTAAAAGTTACTCTCGGTCCTAAAGGACGAAACGTGGTCATTGATAAAGGATATGGTTCGCCCACTATTACCAATGACGGGGTTACTATAGCCAAAGAGATCTCACTACCTGATAAGTTCGAGAATATGGGCGCTGAGATCGTGAAAGAGGTTTCCGGCAAAACCAATGATGTTGCCGGTGATGGAACTACTACCTCGGTGGTCTTGACCCAGTCAATTGTTGATGAGGGTATGAAATTAACCAGTATGGGGGTAAATGCGATGGGAGTTCGTCACGGGATCGAACGAACTGCCGAGGAGACCGTTAAGGCCTTGCAAGGCATTTCCAAGACCATTAAAAGCCAAGAAGAGATCCGCCATGTAGCCACTATTTCAGCTGAGTCAAAAGAGATCGGTAACATCATCGCTGATACCATTGATAAGGTAGGCAAGGACGGTGTGGTAACCGTGGAGGAGTCGCAATCCTTTGGAGTGGAGTCCGAAGTGGTGGAAGGTATGAAGTTCGACAACGGCTACATTTCCCCTTATATGGTAACCGATTCGGAACGAATGGAGGCCGAGTACAAAAATCCTTCTATTTTGGTGACAGACAAGAAGATCTCGGGAGTAAAAGAGGTTCTGCCGTTCCTGGAGAAACTTTCTCAAAGTGGCAAAAAAGATCTGGTTATCATTGCCGATGACGTGGAAGGAGAGGCACTGGCTACTTTTGTGGTCAACAAACTGCGCGGCAGTTTCAATGTACTGGCAGTAAAAGCTCCCGGTTTTGGTGACCGCAAAAAAGAACAGCTGGAAGATATTGCTACCACCATTGGTGCCACTGTCATCAGCGAGGATGTAGGGCTAACTTTTGAAAATGCCGATGTGAGTATGCTGGGTCAGGCTCAGCGGGTGGTATCCTCCAAGGAAAACACGATAATAGTTGGCGGCAAAGGAAACAAAAGCGATATTGATTCCCGGGTTAGTCAGCTCAAGAGTCAACGAGAGAAGACCGAGTCCAAGTTTGATATCGAGAAACTGGATGAAAGAATCGCTCGCTTGGCCGGAGGAGTAGCGGTTATTAGAGTGGGAGCTGCTACCGAAACCGAAATGAAGTACCTCAAACTGAAGATCGAGGACGCAGTTAATGCCACCAAAGCGGCGATAGATGAAGGTGTGGTAGCCGGCGGAGGCGCCTCCCTTGTAAAGGTTATTGATAAAGTAAGAAAAACTTTAAGTAAAGAAGCGGAAAGCAGTCAGGAGTTCGAGGTAGGTATGGCGATCGTGCTTAGGGCTCTGGAGTCGCCGCTGCGCAATATTGTAGCCAACTGCGGCAAGGAAGACGGAGCGGTTATTGTAAATCAGGTGAAGCAAGGCAAGGCCTCAAGCGGATATAATGCGCAAACCGACGAAATAGAATCTGACATGATAAATGCCGGCATTATTGACCCGGTCAAGGTAACCCGCAGCTGTGTTCAAAATGCCGCTTCAGCCGCCGCTATTTTGTTGACCACTGAAGCTTCGGTGGCCGATGAGCCGGAACAAAACAAGGGCGGAAGCGAAGGTGCTGATATGTCCGGAATGGGCGGAATGGGAGGTATGCCCGGTATGATGTAAGATCCCGTGCTTTTAATTCTTTTAACAAAGCCCCTCCGGTTATATCGGAGGGGTTTTGTTTGTTTACCTTGGCAAAAAATGCTTGCTATAGTAAAATATTAATTGTGCATCTGTTAGTTAATTACTAATTAAAATATCTATTATGGAAAATCTCTGGTTGTATATAATCATCGGTATAGTGGTGCTTTCGGTTTTGTGGGTGATCACTGCTTATAACCGGTTGATCAAGTATAAAAACCGAGCACAAGAGGCCTGGTCCGATATTGACGTTCAACTTCGGCGCCGTTATGACCTGATCCCCAACCTTATTAATACAGTGCAGGGTTATGTAACTCACGAAAGGGAAACATTGGAGAGTGTTACCCAAGCTCGAGCTAACGCCATTTCGGCCGAGGAAACCGGCGACCCGGTAAAAACCGCCGAGGCCGAAAATGCTCTGACCGGAGCTCTTAAGTCGGTTTTTGCCGTAGCGGAGAATTACCCCGACCTCAAAGCCAACGAGAATTTCAAAGAATTGCAACGGGAGCTTTCCGATACCGAGAACAAGATCCAAGCCGCCCGCCGCTTTTATAACGGAAATGTTAGAAGTCTCAACACGGCTATGGAGAGCTTTCCGACCAATGTAATTGCCGGAATGTTCAACTTTGAAAAACGGGATTACTTTGAACTGGAAGAAGAGGAAGCACGGGAACCGGTTAATGTTAGTTTTTAGCTGTCAGCTTTAAGCTGTCAGCTATTAGCTGTGAGCATAATGATCGCGGGTTATAGTGACCTTATAGTTAACAATGTTATTTATGGGTCGGGAACAGGATATAAGGTCTTTTAAGGATTTAAAGGCTTGGCAAAAGGGAGTAGAGATAGTAAAAACTACTTATCAAATCACAAAACAGTTGCCAAAAAATGAAACATTTGTTCTGATCAAGCAAATGCATAGTTGTTCTGTTTCGATACCATCAAATATTGCAGAAGGTAGAGAGCGAGGAACCAGAAAAGATTTTGTTCAGTTTCTTCGGATTGCAAAGGTTCTTTGGCGGAATTAGAGACACAGCTGATTTTAGTTAAAGAATTACATGAATTAGATATCAGCCAGATCTCGTCAATGATCGTTGAGGAAAGAAAAATACTCTCTACTATGATCAGCAAGTTAAATAAAAAAGCTGAAAGCTAACAGCTCAAAGCTAGAACCTAGAAATTATGTCCACTGCTTACACTCATCGCGATTCTAATATTAGAAAAACCTGGATGATAATGGCCGGGTTCTTGATATTTGTCATCCTGCTGGGGTGGGGGTTTAGTTGGTATTATGATGATCAAATTATCCTGTATGTGGTGGTCGGTATTGCTTTGTTGATGAACATTTTTAGTTACTGGAACTCTGACAAGATAGTTATTAAAGCTACCGGAGCGCGCCCGATAACACGTAATGATCATCCAGATCTTTGGAATGTTACCGAGAATCTGTGTATCAGCGTTGGTCTGCCGATGCCTAAGCTCTATATTATTCCGGAATCGGCGCCTAACGCTTTTGCCACCGGACGCAATCCCGAAAATTCTGCCGTCGTAGTTACTTCCGGTTTACTTGCTATGTTGGAGCGAGACGAGCTGGAGGGGGTGATAGCTCACGAGTTGGCTCATATCCAGAATCGGGACACCTTGCTGATGACAATAGTAGTGGTTTTGGTGGGCTTTATCACTCTGCTTTCTGATTTCTTTTTGCGCAGCCTATTTTTTGGCGGCGGTGGGGGCGATCGCGGAGGTCAGGCCAGATTGATAATGATGGCTGTTGGGATAGCGTTGGCCATTCTTTCGCCGGTCGTTGCGATGATCATCAAAATGGCGGTTTCCCGAAAAAGAGAATTTTTGGCCGATGCCAGTGGAGCTCTAATGACCCGTTACCCGGAAGGATTGGCTAATGCCCTGCGCAAAATCTCCGGTTACTCAAAGCCGATGACCAAAGCTAATCATGCCACTGCTCATCTTTTCATTTCCAATCCTTTTGGTCCTGAAGCCAAAAAAGGTTTTATGAATAAACTCTTTATGACCCATCCACCGGTGGAGGAGCGTATCAAGGCATTGTTGAATAAGGAGGGATAGTTTTTATGTGGAAAATTTTGTTTCATAATTAATTAAATATAAGATCTTGATAATTGTAGCTGTTTAATAACATTTATTAGATCTATGTATGATCCTGAAAGTGAAATTGAAGAGAATGTCTATACTTGGCTTAGACGATGTGATAACTTAGAGGATCTAAAACATATAATGGAAGAGATTTTCGGCAAAGAAGAAAGTGCACATTTTCAATTATCACCTGATATTATGCCTGGTATAGATAAAGTTTATGAATTCAACCCGGATCATTTAACCGAAGATGATCGTGAATTATGGAATTACTGTAGCGATAATGGTAATACTGAAGAAGTAAGGGTGAATATAGATACTCATAAAGAGTATTTAAGAAATAATTTAGTAAATTTGCAGAAAAGTCAGGAAGAAAAGAGGAAATTAGCTTCTCGTTATATGTTCGCTCTTTATTTATCACATCGTGTAATGACCCATTAAGTTTCTGTTGTTGTTGGCCGAACAAAGGGGGTAGTTCAC
>CAYLYL010000026.1:0-3562 GCA_964388095.1 uncultured Candidatus Saccharibacteria bacterium
AGGTGCTTCCTTAAAATGATAAAAACCAACTTCCTGCGATTCATAATTTTGATAGCGAATTAAATCGATACTACAAGAAGACACAATAACAATAAGCACCAATATCAATAATAATGAGATAGCGAGTACTGTTCCTTGTAATTTCATATAAGGTTCCCTCTTAAACCTGACACTTGATCGGTATCTCTAATGGTTTTTCCTTGATCAATACTATTTCGATCGATCATAATTTGATATCCGCCACCCTTAACCTGACCTCTTCCCGGCCGCCAAAGAAACTTCTTTCCAGATGAGCCAAAAGATCAATAATCGCTCCGGGAGTTATATCGGCATCAAAATCCGCCGGGCTTTGAAAGAACCCGATAGCTTTAACTTGATACCCTTCATTATCATTCAATATCAATTCCAGGTGAGCATTCTGTTTCCCAAAGGTTCGTACTTTTTCTATCTTAACCCGCGCAAAACGAAAAAGCGGTTTCGGATTACCGATACCGAACGGGGCCAGCTTTTCCACTTGGCGGCAAACATCATCATTAACGTCCGCCAAACGGAGTTCGGCATCTACCTCAACCTGAAAAGCGGAGTTATGTTGTTCGGGATTATCTTGTTGCAGTTTGGCGGCCGCCTGCTCCAAACCGTCGGGCAGTTGATGAATGTGCTCATGATCTATAGCGAACCCGCCGGCCAAGCTGTGTCCGCCGTAACTTTTCATAACCTCCCGCGCCTCGGTCATCAATTGCTGCAGATCGGTAACCCCCTCTGACCGGGCCGATCCTTTTAGAAGTTCACTTCCGTCCTTACCCCAGAGGAACACCGGCCGCTCATATTCCCGGGCAAGCGTACCGGCCGCCAGACCGAGCAGCGAAGGGCGCCACTTGGGATCGCCGGTTACAATGACCCGCTTATCTTCCATTCCCTGTTTCGTTATCTTCTTTCGGATCTCTTTAACGATAGCCGCCACCATTCCCTTGCGCTCTTCGTTGATCCGGTTGAGGTGTTGCACCGCCGGCTCCGCTTCTTCGGGAGATTTAAGTGAAAGAAAAGTATAAGCATCGGTGGCCACTCCCATTCGAGAAGCGGCATTGATCCGGGGAGCTATCATAAATCCGATATCGTCTTCAGTTAACGACGACTGCCTGATCCTGAGCTCCCGAAGCATCCTGACCAAACCGGGGCGCCGTGAAACCCGCAACACCTTCAAACCGTAATAAGCCAACACCCGATTCTCCTCTACCAGAGGAACCATATCGGAAAGAGTTGCCAGCCCCACCATATCCAAATACCACTTCTCCCGACCCGGCGGCAGATAGGTTTCCTCTCTGGTCATTAGAGCCCGGATGAGTTTAAAGATCACCCCGGCTCCGCAGAGATTCTTATCCGGATAGGAACAGTCCGGTTGTTTGGGATCGATAATCGCCGCAGCCGGCGGTCGAGAGCTATTTGGTTCATGATGATCGGTAATTATCACATCCAGACCTTGTTCCATCGCTTTAGCCACCTCGGTCTCATCAGCCACTCCGCAATCAATGGTGATAAGCAGCTTGGTGCCGTCAGCGACAAATTTATCGACTGCTTCCAAATGAACCCCGAAACCTTCATCGTGACGATGAGGTATATAAACCTCAAAATTATCAAAACCTATGTCGCGGAAAAAGTCCGCCAACACCACCGCCCCCGGTATGCCGTCAGCATCATAATCGGCGTAGATCATTATTCGCTCTTGATCCCGCACCGCCCTTGCTATCCTCTCAACGGCCTGGGTGATATCTTTCAATAAGAATGGGTCATTAAGATGACGGTCATAACTGGGATCAATAAAACGTTCGATCTGTTCTTTTTCTTTTATACCTCTATTGACCAGTAATAATTCAACTAAAGATAAATTCGGTCCCGGTTCTGCTTCTTGATACTTACCGGATGCTACCGTTGATGATGTTTTGATCATTAACTGATATAGTAACATATTATCTTTCCTTTTATTAAATCCACTGCCATTGATTTGACCAAAGATCAAAAAATAGAGACAATAAAGTAAACAAATTAGCAGCTTTAATTTAGTAACCATATGACAAAAGAAGAATGTCCTTTTTGCAAGATCGTTGCCGGCGAGATCTCGACGGAGCAGGTTTACGCCGACGAATATTTTATGGCCTTTATGGACATCAATCCGGAAACTCCCGGCCATATTCAGATAATACCCAAGAGACATTATCGCTGGGTATGGGACCTGCCATCCCGCGAGCAGGCGCTGGCCGGTGAAGCTTCGATCAGCGATTATTTTGAGATCGTAAAACATCTGGCAGACGCTCAGCGGAAGGCGTTTAATACCGACTGGATCATCTCTAAGGTGGTGGGAGACGAGGTGCCGCATGCTCACGTCTGGCTATTTCCAAGTGATTCCGAGGGCGATAAAAACAACCTTGCCGAAAACGCCGAGAGGATCAGAACAGCTCTTTCCAATTAACATCTTTTATTATCAGAATTCGATAAAAGTTGATCAGGTGTTTCACACTCAAGCAAGGCAAGCAACAAAGTTGTTATCATCAAACGAGCAACCGGCTAAACATCCAAAAAAACCGCAGTCCGATCGACCGGCTGCGGTTTTTTGTTATCTCTTTCGTCAGCGACCTGTTTCACACCCTTTGCTAAACAGCTCATACTTTCGCTTATTTCAAAAAAGAGGTGGGGGTGTTTGAGATCATTCTATCCGGTCATTTGATAAACGACGCATTTTAGTGTGAAACATCCACTTAACTCCTTTTCCTTCGAGCTGCGAAACATCGTTTTATTTTGTGACAGATACACGTTCTTTAATTTCCGGAACTGTTGATCGTTGTGAAACCTTTTTTAAAAAACCAACCGTCTACTAAAAGCAAACGGTTAGTCAAGAAATAGATTAGTGTTTTTATTCACTCTTGCTTTTTTCCATAGCTTCGATCCCGGGCAGGGTTTCGTGAGTAAGAAAGTCCAGCATCGCTCCGCCACCGGTAGAGATAAAAGTAAAATGATCCGAGAGCTCCAGTTTGCCTACCGCCGCTACCGTATCGCCGCCGCCCAGTACCGAATCTCCCGATGCTTCGGCCAGCTTCTGTGCCGTTTCCTCGGTAACCTGACTAAAGCCTTCAAGGTAATTACCCAGCGGACCGTTCCACACCACCAAAGCGGACGGGTCTATAAGCTGAGCCAACCGGCGGCAGCTTTCGGGGCCGATATCCATTATCTGTTCTTCGGCGGTTACCTCCTCTACCGAGGCCGTTCGACTTTCTCCGCTTTCGGGGTTATAAGCTATTACATCGGACGGAATAAGCAGGTTATTTTTTCCTTCCAGCTCTTCCAGCTTATCGGTGATCGCTTCAGTATCATCTACCAATGAGCGTCCCACCTCCATTCCTCTATGTTTAAAGAAAGCGTTAGCCAAAGCTCCACCGATAAATACCGTATCGGCCAACTCGGTGAACTTCTCCACCAGCGGGATCTTGGTATCGAATTTAGCGCCGCCCAAGATAAAAAGAAACGGGTGTTTCGGATCCAGCGCTCGCGCCAGTTCGCTTATCTCCTGCCG
>CAYLYL010000026.1:3662-8482 GCA_964388095.1 uncultured Candidatus Saccharibacteria bacterium
CCATTCCTCCACAAAGGCGGTATCGGCCAGATCGGACAGGTAGTCGGCTACCGGCTTCAAGCTGGAACCTTCTTCATTTTCAATATGAGAAATTATTATCACCCGTGAAGCATACTGCAGCAGATATGTGAGAGTCGGTTTGGACTGCTCCAAGCGATAAGCATCCAATACCTCGCCGTCCTTGACCGGCACGTTGGCACCTAAACGAACCACCACCGAACGACCGGCAAGATCGATATTTTCCAATTCAGATAAGTTGAACATAGCAGATAAAATTAACTTGTAATATTAGAGTCAGAAACAAATACACTTCAGCTGTCTTTAACCTGCTTTACCAGATCCAATATTTGAGCAAAGGCGACGGGTTCCAGCGACTGCCGTCCGACCAGCAATCCGTTCACTTGTCCCGATTCCACGATCTCTCGAGTATTATCTGCGGTTACCGAACCTCCATACAACACCTCCACGCTCATTGCCTTTTTCCGACTATATTTTCGACTCAGTGAACGTTTAATGAAGATATTCATTTCTAACACCGATTCACCCGATAACGCTCTGTTATCTTTGCGGCCAATAGCCCAAACCGGTTCATAAGCTATCACCACTCGGGGCAAATCAGCTTCCTTTACCCCCTTAACGGAAGCCAGTATCTGGTTTTCCAGCTCGGCAAGATATTCCCCCTCGGCATCTCTTTTTTCTTCGCCGACACAAATAACCGGGCGCAATCCGGCCGACAGTACCGCCCCGGCTTTACGAGCCACCGTGGCACTATCCTCTCCCTGCGCCCGTCTTTCCGAATGACCCAGAATAACCCAGCGACAGCCCAGGTCTTTGAGCATCGCGTAGGATATTTCACCGGTATGAGAACCGGACTCCTCAAAGAAACAGTTCTGACCTCCGAGCTCAAAATTAGCCGGTGATTTATAATCAGCCAAAGGAGCCAGATATGTCGCCGGCGGCGCAGTGACCACCCTGATGCCGGACCAGCGTCCGGCGTTTTTCTTTACATCACGATAGATACCCTTGGCCTCCCGCAAGGTAGTAGGATTCATTTTCCAGTTACCGATCACTAAATAATAATACTTTTGTTTTTTCTCTGCCATAATTATTTAAAAGAGCTTAACTTTAATGACCTGATTATAACATTGCAAGAGAATAAATATAAGCCAATAAACTACCTCGCAGCAAGCTGACGAGGTATTTTATAAACGAGCGTTTTGCGAGAGAAATAAAAAATCATTTTTATATTTCTGAGCTGAAGAGTTTATATGAGTTCCGGCTCATATTTTGAGAACCGAGCCGAGCCCCTCTTGAGGGGCTCGGGCTCGGCACGAGGGAAACTACCCACTCCTTGACATCCCTTCGTCGCGCATTCATCTCCGCAGCCAAGCTCCGGAGAATTCTGCGCTAGATTAAAAATTCAGCTGTTCCTTGCCGTTATCTAATACATCAAAAATCAAAAGAAGCGGCTGTTTTTTACGACAGCCATTAGAAAAGTGAACACAGAAAAAATGCCGATGTTGCATCAAGAATTTACAGTAGTCATTTGCAGTTGAACTCCGACCTCGTTCGGAGGTCATCAAAAAATAGAGATCTTTGAAGTCAGATGATTTTAAGATGTCACTCCTCTTCCCGCCAGCCACGGAGAAAGTAATCACCCAGGGGACCGGAACCAAAAACCACGTTTTGCAGCCCTTCCTCATATATTACTTTAGCGCTATTTCGCAATTTGATCCGGTATCCGGTAACCTCTGTCATTACTGAATTTTGTTTTAAAACCACCTCTCCAAAAGGAGCGTGAACAAACACATCACCGGTAGCCTCTACATCGATATCCACCGCCGGATCCTCAGGGTCATCACCCCCATCAATATCACCTGTCTGATCCAAAGTAGAAAGTAACAGAATATAGGAACTTTTTTCCTCCAAAGTATTGAAATCGATATGATTATGAAGATCTAACTTGCCACTCGTTATTATTACCGCACTTTCATCCTCCAAACTCTCATCAAGGGAAAGGGTTAGGGCATCGTCGCTGCTACCCGCCCCATCGAGTTTAAGATCTCCGGTTACCCAGATATTGCCTTGAATGTTTACTTTTGTTTGACCACTTATCGTTAAGTCACAATCTATTATAGCCGGACCCAGTTCGCGACCTTCTTCAATTACATATTCATTTTCCCCTTCATCACATTCTATGATCTCGGTCTCGCTATCTATTTCCACATCAAACTTCCAGTCGTCTATTATCTCATCAGAAATAATTGGTTCCTTTTCTTCCGGTACTTCATAGAAAAACCACTCACATTCTTCTGAGCCTTTAAGATCTTCATCTATGTTTTCACAACTATCTTCTTCTTCACAACAAAAGTAGTTATTACCACCTCCGTTAAGAGAGCTGACATTATCCGCTTGTTGAGCATAACCCCTATAAAGTTCTACGCCGTTTATTTCCCAAGCATTAGCGGTACCTTGAACTTCCACACCTTCGATCAACCCTCTCTCGATGATGCCGTTATCCTGATATCCGGAAGAGACTGCCGATCCCTTTATCGGTCGACCGTGCTCGCTTTCTATCGGGCCCGTTGAATAAACGTCACCGATAATTTCTGCCGAGTTCCTGAGTTCCAGCCCGCCCCGACCGGCCTGAACTCCGTGTAAAAAAGAAAGGTTCCTGCCTTGAAAAAGATCGCGGCTGGCTTTTCGCACCGCTCCCTCTATCTCCCCTTCTGCCTGAATATTGAAATGGCGGCCGCCCTCCAAACGCCGCAACTTCACATCCGCTTGACGGTCGGCCACCGAAACTTCCAGTTCCTTTTCATCATCCGTCCATTCACTCCAGTCCTCAAAACCGCTGTGCATCCGATACACTCCCTCCTCGGCCGCGGTATCGGCCAAGATCATACTTTCTATTGAGTTACCGGTAGTGAGAACCAGATCCAGAGAAGACAAAGTTTTATTCAACATTATAGCTCCCAATGCCAGAGAGATAAACACAAAAAACAGCACGGTTATGATCATAGTTTGACCCTGTTGGCGGCTTTTGGCTGTAGTTAAATTATTCGACATAAGAATTTCTCAAAACGACCGTGGTTTGAAACTCCCGGCTGACCTGCTCTTGCGACCCTTGATAAACAAGATCCAGATAGATCCTAACCGCCCGGGAAACATCGGTGGACAGTTCTTCAACTTCAAAAGAATCGACGGTCAGGTCACTCGGGATCAGGGGGTGTTGTTCCTCCAGGTAGTCAATATACAGTCTGTCATCATCTTCCAAGTAAAAACGAACTTTGCTCTCTCCTTGATCATCCAAATAAAAGACCAACTCCTTATCTCCTTCTTCCCAATCACTGCCATACCCTTCCCGAGCAAAATAGTTCAGGCGATCCATAGCAAGCACCGCTCCGCGCTCGATCGTTTGGCTACCGGCGATCCGGTCACGGGATTCTCCGACCAGCAACACCGCCTGAACAACCAACAGAAGTATCAACACCATTATTGACAGATAGAAAAGCACCTCTATCACGCTGGCTCCGGTATGTTTTGATATACCGCAGCTGATCTTTTTTTTGCTCTGGCAAGCCGGATTTGTCATATTTACTCTTCTTCAGAGAACATATTATGCAGGTAAAAAGATGCCTGTTGCTCGGAACCACCCCACAACCCGTCCCACTCCACCTCAACCGTCAGCAAACGGGTATCTTGATCTAAAAATTCATTTGGTTCAAGTGGCTCGGAACAAGAAACTATTTCTTTACTCTCATTATGACGACAAACATCTTCTACCCAAACAGTGCGAACGAATTCAGCCGCCCCCTTTTCAATAACCTCTTCTTCTCCGTCTAATTCTTGTATATCCCATTTCCCGTCTTGTTCTTTAAGCCGAAATTGCTGGCCTTCGTCTCCCTCCGGAACCAACTCCCAATCCCTGTCACGTACCAGCCGCGACTGCTCAACCCCCTCCTGAAGCAAATAAGAAGCTTGCAGACGATCAACTCCGGCAGTACCGTACTCCAAATAACTGTAAAATGAGGCCAATAGAAACGCCGCCACCACAGAAAAAATAGCCACCCCTATCAACACCTCCACCAGAAGCCAGCCAGCTTCTCGGTTGTAGCTGTGTTTTGCGACAGTTGTGCTATTTTTCAAATGATCGATAGCATTGTTCATAATGATCTTTGATCTCTTCTTAATGGTCCCGGTATCAATTCTCTACTATTCCCCACCGGGATACGGTCAGCTCAGAAGTTTGTTCCGAGTCATTGAGAATAAACAGTAATTGATAATTTTCATCAACAGTAGCGGTCAAACGTTGAAACACTATTTCCTCCCCTTGCGCCTCTGCTTCCCCTTCCGTAGTATTCAACTTGAGAGTAACTCCGCCGGTGAATTGATAACTTTTCAACTCTCCGCTATCCGACCACTCCGAACCCCGAAAAAACCTGAAACCGTCAGAGTCGAGACGCACTCCATACTGACTATCTCCTTCCGAGGCCCGAGTCATAACGCGAGCTTTTCTGATAGCGGACTCGGTTTCCGAAATATCCCGAGCAAAGGAAAAATTCCTCTCCCAGGCAGCTAAAGGTCCGGCTGTAATCCCGGCTATAACGGCCATTAATGCAACCACCACTAATATCTCGATCACAGTAAATCCTTGAAGCCGAAAAACCGAGGGTTTCTTTTTGATTAAAAAATCCATAATTAAAGATCGTGAATTGCCAACTGTCCAGATACCAGTTGCCGGTGAAATTAATATTATATCTGATCCAGTATGGTATACATCGGAGTAAGCATAGAAACAGCAAAAAATCCCACCGCAA
>CAYLYL010000026.1:8492-10437 GCA_964388095.1 uncultured Candidatus Saccharibacteria bacterium
CAATTATTACCATCAAGACCGGCTCAATTATCGTTGAAAGATCTTGGGTTTTTTGGTCCACCTCAGCTTCATAGAAATCAGCGATCTGATTCAGCATTCCGTCTATTTGACCGGTTTCTTCTCCTACCGCCATCATCTCCCCCACCAATACCGGATATAGATTTTCGTTATCAATAAAAACCTGCGATATGGCTTCTCCTTTCTGTATCTGTTTTTTGGCCTGCTCTATAACCGGTTTATAATAAGAGTTTTGAACAACGTTCTTAGTTATATCAAGTGCAGTAACAGCATCGACGCCGGAAGCCAAAAGAGATGAAAGGGTTCGAGTAGTATGTGCGGAATTGGATTCTTTGACAATATTTTTTATCACCGGAATATAAAGAATAATGAGATCGAACAGCTGCCGACCAATAGTAGTACGTCTAAAAAATAAAACGATCGAAGCTATGACCAAAAAACCGGACCCCAAAGTAAGGAGAGTGTTCTCCACCAAAAAATCACTAAATTCTATAACCATTTGAGTAACGGTGGGCAGTTCGGCATCCAGGCCGGCAAACGCTTCACTTAGTGTTGGAACAATGAACATGACCATAAGAATGGCTATGATCACCATTACACACAGAATGACTGACGGATACATCATCGCACCTTTTATCTTTTTCTTTAGTTTTTGGGTCTTTTCCATCTGCCGACCCAGAGTCTGCAACACATCACTCAGAGTACCCCCCTCTTCTCCGGAACGAACCATTGCCACATAAAGATCTGAAAAAACCTTGGGGTGTTTTTCCAATGCGGAACCAAAATTTTCGCCGCTCTCAATGCGACCTCTACTATCTTTCAAGACATTTTGAAAATGAGGGTTGCGGCTTTGCTTGATCAACACCGATAAGGACCGAGACAAAGAAAGGCCTGCTTTTAACATAGAGCTGAGATTCTGGGTGGCTGTTACAATCTCCTGACTTTTTACCGAACCACCAATAGAGAATTTTTTCAGTTGTTCACTAAGCCCGCCTGAAGAGTTGGAAGCTTCTATTTGGGCTGATATTAGCGTATCCCCTCTTTCTTTGATCTTGTCCTTTAGATCAAGCTTGTTTTCTTCTTCCAGGGTTTCGGTATATTTGGTACCATCCGACTTTATTGCTTTTATTTTATAAGTCGCCATATTTTGTTGTTGATAAGTATTAAAAGATTCGTATTAGACATTATAGACGAAAGCCCATTTTTGTATTACTGGTCTTGTATTATGTATCATGAGCGAAAACACATCATTCATAAGTAACCCGCAAAACTTCCTCTACCGAGGTTTCTCCCAAAACCGCTTTATAGATCCCGTCTTCCACCATGGTAAGCATTCCTTCTTTTCGGGCTTGATTCTCTATCTCCTGTTCGGTAGCTTCTTTCATTATCATTTCCTTAATAGTTTCCGAAACCTGCAATACTTCATACACTCCCACTCTTCCTTTGTAACCATCATTTTCTACACCTCCTTCCGGGTCTATTGTAGATTTGGGTTTGTAAAAAGAAATACTTTCCCAGGTATCCTCCTTTTTTATCACCTCTTTATATTTAAGATATTTAAGCATCCGTTCCAGATCCACGATTCGCCCCAATTGTTCTATCTCCTCCTTATTCATATAATACTTCTCCTTGGTATCGGATAACCTCCGCAACAATCGCTGGGCAATAACCACGTCAAGGGTAGAAGTAATAAGAAACGGTTCCACTTTCATATCCTGTAAGCGCGGCAGCACTCCGGCTGCAGAATTAGTGTGCAGAGTGGAAAAAACTAAATGTCCGGTCAAAGCAGCATTGATAGCCAAAGAAGCTGTCTCATTATCCCGGATCTCACCCACCATGATAATATCGGGGTCCTGCCTTAATAAAGTACGAAGACCGTTAGCAAAAGTAAGGCCGATCTCCGGTTTAACCTGGGTTTGATTTACTC
>CAYLYL010000027.1:0-10291 GCA_964388095.1 uncultured Candidatus Saccharibacteria bacterium
CGCAACAGGGCGGTTTATTCATCGCATCTGATGAATGGCCGCCCTGATCTTTTAATGTTCTGACTATAAATTCTCTCTATAATTTTGATTTTTAAAAATTGTTGATATAATAAAGTTTGCCATGTGTGGTTCTCCCCGTCCACACGGGGGTAGTAGGCAAGATGTCCTGCTGCCCCCGCTTTTTATTTATTCTGTCGGCCAGGGGCCGTCGGATCGCTTGTTTGACATAACGGCGGCAGTTGCAATTAACACTATCGCAAGCGACGGTCTTGGTCGGGAGAATTTTTAAGAAATACGCCTTTTGATGTGCTACACTGGAGACAACGGATTGGCAATAAATATGAACGGCGTCAAAAAAAGTAAGAAAAAATTAGCCGGATTTTTGCGTTATCTGGAGAAATATACCAAAACCGATATGATCTATGCGGCGCGGGGCGGATTTTGGATCCTGGTCGGCAAAGGTATTTTAATGCTGATATCTTTGGCTACTTTGACCGCTTTTGCTAATTGGGTACCGCAGGAGGTGTATGGTCAGTACCAATTCGTTTTGACGGTCTTTGGGGTTTTGGCGGTAATATCTCTGCCGGGGCTGAAGAGCGCTTTGACCCGCAGTGTGGCCCGAGGGTATGAAGGGTCACTCTTAGAGGTTTTTAAGACCAAAATACGTTGGTCGCTTTTGGCCGGAGTGGGTCTTTTGCTGGCGGCCACCTGGTTCTTTTATCAGGGGGATATGATGATGGCCGGAGCTTTTACGGCGGCCGGGATATTCACTCCGCTTAAGCTCTCGGCCGATATTTTCGGTTCTTATTGGAGCGGGAAAAAACGGTTTGATGTTAAGGCCAAGTATCGGGTGGTGAGTGAACTGGCGGTGGCTGCGGCGGTCATCACCACCGTGTTCTTGACGGACAATCTGGCTATTATAGTGGCGGCCCTTTTTGCTTCTTCGGCTCTTGGTTACGGTGTTTCTTATCTCCTGACCGCCCGGCAGGCGGAAGATCGGGAGCCGGAAGCGGGGGTGGTGAGTTATGGCAAGCATTTGTCGGTGATGGGTGCTCTGGGTACGGTTTCCAAACATCTTGATAAATTACTGCTCTGGATGTTTCTGGGGCCGGTGGAGCTGGCGGTTTATATGTTGGCCTTTAAACCCATCGAAAAGATCAAAGGAGCCGCCCCCATTGGATCGCTAACTCTGCCCAAACTTTCAGAGCACGGAGTGAAAGGGGTCAGGCGTAAGAAAAGCATCTTTCGCAAGTTTTTGGTTTTGATGAGTTTATCGGTTCCGGCAGCCGTTCTGCTGGTTTTGGCGGCTCCTTATATTTATCAAGTTTTGTTTCCCGAATATCAGGAGTCGGTCATTTATTTCCAATTCCTGTGTTTGATCCCGGCTCTGCTACCGTTTGCGGTTTTGAGTAGCTCTTTGGTGGCGGAAAAGAAAGTCGGTTCTATGTATGTTACAAAGACCGTTACTCCGTTACTTAAGATCGTGTTATTTATTATATTGATCCCTATCTATGGAATAGGCGGAGTGGTGGCTTCTTTGGTAATAACCCGGATCATTGGCGGGGGTTTGACTTTATACTTTTTCTGGCGGATGTAGTTGGGTTGTGTGAGATCTGTAGTAATTCTTTTGTATTTGTTTTTGTATAAATACCGATAATTTCGGTAATACTCTGCAAGTTGACAGCTTATGTTAGATATGATATCTTTATAGACAGGCACCCTGTTCCTTCTGTTAGTAACGGCAACCCCCCGACGACGTTGGGACAGGGTGCCTGGATCTCCCCAATGGTGGTAGCAAGACCTTCCCCTGGGTCCTTGCTACCGCCCCCTTTTTCTATACCGGATTCATAAATCATAAGAACTGATCTTAAACCCTATTTATTTAAACAATTTATCTTTTACTTCTTTTTGTATACACGATCAGGAAACCTTTAACTCGCTTGTCACATTTTCCAAATCAAAATAGTTGAGGTATATATACTCCGTTTCCTAATAGGCGTTTCACAAACGCTTAACTATATTGACAATAAAATTAGATCTGATAATCTGATCAGTGGCGAACCGTCCTGTCGCCGGCGGGGCCCGACAGGTAACAAAATTACCAAGGGCCCCGCTTAATTTTTTTATCACATCCCCTTCAGTTTGTCGGGGTTTTGTTTTTTTATGGGACTCCTCAAAGAGGCAGTGTTTTAAATATCTTAGAGGAGTGCGTTTTGATCTTAGGATGTGAGAGATGGGCAATATGAGGAATGGGGTTCTCCATTACAAAAACTATCGACCAATATAGCAGAGGTGGTGTTTCAGGATGGACACCAAGCTGTCACAAAGTGGTTCGGGGCAATTAAGGTTTGGCTGGGTACAGCGGGCTATTTGATCGCATTGCTCTGGCGTCAGATCTAATTAAATGATATATTCTTGATTAATGGTAAGAATAGATAATGTTTTGCGAATGCTCCTGATAACCGGCGTGTTCGCGGTGGTTTTATTAACTCCTTTTATAAATATAGATTCCTGGTTCTTTCCTTACATTACCGGTAAAAGTGTTTTCTTTCGGGTGGTGGTAGAGCTTATTCTGGGCGGCTGGTTGATATTGGTGGTGATGAATCCGCGGTTCCGTCCTCCGTATTGGTCGCCGATCCTTATTTCTTTTGTGGTTTTTACGGCGGTAATGGGGTTGGCCAATCTGCTGGGAGTGGATCCGGTCAACAGTTTTTGGTCTAATTTTGAACGGATGGAGGGGTATATCACCATTCTCCATCTCTTGGCGCTTTTGGTGGTAGCAATGAGCGTATTTCAAACCGAATACATCTGGAACACTTTACTTAAAAGTTCGGTGGCGGTATCGGTGGCGGTTTGTTTGACGGCGTTGTTGGAGTTGGGAGGGGAAGATACCCCCAACCGGCTGAGCGAGCCGCTGGGAAACCCTATCTATTTAGGCGGTTATCTGCTTTTTAATATCTTTTTGGCGTTGATGTTCTTGTTGCGCCACCTGCGAGCTCGTACCTATGAGTGGCTGGCGGTTTATGGAGCTATTATTCTGTTACAGACCTTGGTGCTTATTCAGACCGGCACTCGCGGATCGATGCTGGCTTTAGCCGGCGGGGTATTTCTGGTGGCGGTTGTCATAGCTTGGGATAAATACGGCGAGAAATGGGTTCGAAGATCGGCGGCGGCGGTAGCGGTAGCGATAGTGCTGGTGGGCGGTTTTTTGGGTGCGGTGGTGCTTTCTAACAATTGGCCGGCCGAAGAGCCGCCGGGGGCGATGAGTTCATTCCACCGGACGGCCTCGGAATGGCCGGTAGTGGAGCGGTTTGCCGGAATATCTTTGGAAGAAGGAGGAGAAGGCGCCCGACTGTTGCTGTGGGGCATGGCCTGGGAGGCCTTTAGTGACCGGCCGTTGCTTGGCTGGGGGCAGGAGAATTTTTCTTACATTTTCGCCGAGTACTACGAGCCCGACCTTTATGATCGCGAGCCCTGGTTCGATCGGTCGCATAATATGGCGCTGGAGTGGCTGGCCGCCGGCGGGATAATCGGTTTCATAGCTTATTTGGCGGTTTTTGTGATGGCGTTGGTGCTGTTGTGGCGAATCTCGGCAGCTCGGTTGAGTATCTATGACAAAGCGGCTATTACCGCTTTGCTGGCCGCTTACTTCACCCACAACCTGTTCGTTTTTGATTTTCTGGTCAGTTATATTTTGTTTACCGTTGTTTTGGGTTTTATTGCCGTTCAGTCGGCGCTAGATCGAGATCCTCAGGTTTATCGATCGTCGGGATCGGTTATATCCAATGCCCATATCAAAGCCGCGGTGGCGGCCCCTGTGGTTTTGGTGGTAGTGGCTTACGGAGTTTATGAGATCAATGTTATCCCGGGGCGAGTAGCCGGCGGAATTATCGAAGCTCAAACGGTTCAATACTGTGCCCGGGACGCCGGAGGGGCTGTGGAAGAAGAGCGAGAGCTTAATGAATTGGTCAGGGTATTAAACCAAAGCGATTTGTGTCGTGATTATTTATCGGAGGAGCTGCGACAGATCCCGCCCGAGCAAGATGTTCAGGGAATGGATATAGTGGACGATCTGTTACTAAGCTCCATTGATATTTTTGATCAAGTAAGTGCCGGACGAAGTCATTTGGGCTGGCAGGAGGCAACCGAAAGATATGTTATAAGCGCTCAGCGAGCAGCCGCCGTGTCCTCGGCTTCGCCGGAGGTCAGAGGCGAGTATCTGCAGAGAGCGAAAGAAGCGCAGAAAAAAATAATAGAGAGATTTCCGGAAAGGAACCGTCCTTATGTGTTGTTAGGTCGGTTGCATTCCACTCTTGATGATCAAGAACGGGCGCTTGAGAGTCATCTTCGGGCCCGTGAATTGGCTCCCAGCCGTCAACTCCATTTGTTGGATATAGCTCAGGTGTATCTGGACAAAAATGAACCGGAGGAGGCGGTGGAATGGATGAAGAAGGCCCACGAGCTGGAGTCGTCGTTTGAGGATATTAAGCTCAATTATGCGGCGGTGGCGTTAGCGGCCGGCCAGTATGAAGCAGCCGGCGATCTGCTTGAGGAAATACCGGAAGAAGAATATATATTTGATAATAACTTTCTGTCACCGCTGGAGCGGCAGGGTCAATATCGGCAGGCGGCTGAGGTGCGACAAAGGCGGTTGGAGCTTTTAGCTGATGAGTACCAAATTTTGAGAGGGCAGCCGGATGAAGAGGTGCAACGTTTGTTGTCGCAAGTAATGGAAGAGTATCAGGCCTTGCTAAGCACGTATCGTGATGTCCTTGAGGAAGAGCAAAAGGCCGACCAGCTGCAAGGGTGGCTGGAAGATAATTTCCCGGAATTTGATCATATTTCGCAACCGGAGGGTGCCGAGTGATCGGTTTATCAAAATCTATCCCAATTATTTTCGGGCAACCACAAAATCCGCCGGTTTAAAAACCGGCGGATTTTGGTTTCATACCAGTCCCGCACTAAATTTATCCCGCCCTCTATATAATGTTATAAAAATAATCTATTTAAATAATGATCTTGATATTAAAAGGGTGAGAAAATAATTTAGTGCGGGATAAATTTAGTGCGGGATTAGACCACATTATTTTAAGTAAGTTTCGGTAAAGTGAAACGTCTTCTGTTAATGACGAGGGAGGAGGTCTTCCTAAAAAATGCCAAAATGAAGCGCGGGTCGAAAAGGCCGGAGATAGGGATAAACAAGTTTATTCAAACCAGTCTCTGTAACACCTTTCGCGCTTTAACTCCTGACCGGATCACAACTAAAAAGCCGGGCGACAAGAGGTAGGGTTCTTTAACGTGCTTGGTTAAAGAGTGGTTGGTTGTGCTCAAAGGATCGGATTATGAACCTATGATCACCGATCCCTCGCTCCGGCTAGTTTCGCGCTAAGTTAGTTTTTGCCTCTTTATGTAATGACATGTTCGTTATTTATCGGTGAGTCATTGTTGCAAGATGAGAGGTGCAAAATTAATTTAGTGCGGAACTAGGCCGGAAGGAATTACAAAAATTATCAGCTTATTAATTTATCCATTATGAATAATAGTAAAAGAAAGAAACGTGTGCAGATCGGGGCCTGGGTGGCTACTGCCGTGATGGTGGTGGCTATGTTGATGCCTGTCGGTTTTTCTTCGGCCCAGGATCGGGATGAGTTGCTGGAGCAGGTTGCTCTTTTGCAGCAACAGATTGAAACCTTGAGGGCGCAATTGGATGCCCGCAATACCGCTCCCGCCGGATATACCTTTACCAGAAATCTGTCCCAAGGGTCCCGCGGCGAGGATGTTAGGCAGTTGCAGATACTGCTTAACCGTGATCAGGACACCAGATTGGCTGCTGCCGGGCCGGGTAGTCCGGGTAGTGAAACCGATTATTTCGGTCCGATAACTCGCAATGCGGTGATTCGTTTCCAGGAAAAGTATCGCAGCGAAGTTCTTGCTCCTCTGGGCTTGACCTCGGGAACCGGTTTTGTAGGAGAGAGGACGCGAGCCAAGTTAAATGAGTTGGGGACAGTTACTGCGCCGACCGATCCTGCAGAACCGACCGATCCGGATCCGGTTGATCTGTCGGTATCCCTTTCGGCTGATCCCGGTTCTGTCACGCGAGGCCAAAGCTCTACTTTAAGATGGGAGTCGGAAAATGCCCAGTTCTGCGAGTCGGACGAATTTGATACCGACGGCGAAGTAGATGGCCAGGCAACCGTTACTCCCAATGAAACCACTGTCTATATTATTGAATGTTATGATGCCGATGATGAGTCAGTGACCGACCAGGCAACCGTTACGGTAACCGACCGGCCGCTGGAAGGAGGGGAAGGGTATATCTCGCTGGACGACCTTAGTGTAAGGAGTATCGATATAGATCTGGGAGATAGCGATGTAGTGATAGAGTCCGAAATAGAAGCTCGCGATTCCGATGTTGAGATCAGAAGGGTGGAGTTTATGTTCGATAAGCGTCCCTGGCTGTACTTTGATGAAGTGCGGTTGATGATGGACGGCGAGGAGGTGGGCAGTTTGTCTGATTCTGTGGGCAATTATAGCCAGGTGGGAGATGCTTGGAGAGCCCGCTTTAGCAACCTTGACCAGGTTATTAGGCGCGGAGATAAGTTGGAAATGAACCTGGAAGTGGATGTCAAAAGCGCTATGGCCGGAACTCGCGATCAGGACACCGTAACGGTTTGGATGGAAAGTGACGGTATTCGTTTCATCGATGGCGCCAATATTATGTCCACCAGCGGTGAGATCATCAGAGAGGTTAGGATAACATTTGACGATCGATTCGGAAGAGGTTCTCTGGATGTTTCGCTCAATGATGATTCGCCGGACCGCAGTGTCTTTGAGGTGGATGAAAGGAATCGTACTGAAGGAGTGGTAGTATTGAGGTTTGATGCCGAGGCCGAAGACAGCAGTATAGAAGTGTTGGAAGCCGAGGTGGAGGTCAATTATGATTCTGATCCGAGCAGCAGGTTGGAAGATGTCATTCGAAGGATCGCTCTGTATGCCGACGGACGACGCTTGGATGTGCAGACCGCCAGCGGCATAACCGCCTCCAGTACTACCTTTAGATTCCGTGATCTGGATCATCAAATTGCCAGAGGCCGGACTGCCGAATTCAGGGTAGAAGTTGATTTCCGGGAAACCGATGCCGCCAACTTCCATGTTCCCGGACAATTGGAGGTTTACCTGAAAAGTATCACGGCCGAGGATGCCGACTTTGAATTGGTAAGCGGTTTGAGCAATTTGAGAGTCGGACAAGGCAATATCAATGATGTTATTGTGGAAGGTTTGACGGTGGAGCTGGATAGGAAAGTCGCCACTACCGAGAGGTTCGGTGACGACGGACGAGAGGGTATTTATGAATTCCGGATGGATGTTACAGCGGTAAATGAAGATTTCTACATCTCTGATGAAGCACGGGATGTCTTCGGCAGCGACTACCAATTCATAACTCTCTCCGGCAGCGCCAGTTCTACTATTGAAAGCGTGTCGGTTGATTCTTCTGCTCCTTTGACCGCCGATAATACTTACCGGATCCGCGACGGAAGAACGGAGACCTTCGACATTACGGTGCGGGTGAGGCGTCTGCCCGGGGAAGGTGCCGGTTCTCACCGGATAACTCTGGAGAAGATGGAGTACGGAATAGAACGGAATGATCCGTTCGGTTGGGAGCTGAGACTGGGCTCGCCCGACTTCCGATCCTCGCAGCTGTTCCTTCGAGAAGATAGCTAAGTGATGACCGGATGTGTTTCCGACAACCCCGCCCTATTTGAGGGCGGGGTTGTGGTTTTAAGTTCGGCGCGAACGGATGAGATGTCATCCTTTCCTTAATTTGAATGAGATGACGGCCAGATATGTGGCGGAGAGAGCGACCAGGATATAGGTTATTATGGAAAAGATGGTCATCTCACCCAAAATAAGAGCGACCAAGTCAAGCTCCCAGATCCCGACCAAACCCCAATTCAAACCCCCGACTACCACCAATACCAAGGTGACCCAATCTAAGATATTTAATTTATTCATAAGCCGTATTTATTTTAGTAATAGTTGATAATAGCTTCGACCTTTAGGTTAATTATAGCACAGTATAAAATTAAAAGTATCAACCCTGATCACAGTTATGCCTCTACTTAATTATTGTCACTGTCGTGCTCCAAAAGATGAGATATTGCGTACTACCCGCATTACATCCCCGAGTGATATAAAACAAAAAACAGAGGCCGGCGGAACTAATTTTTTGTCCACTTCCAAATTTCGTCCCACGTAATGGTTGCGCTGTATTGATGGTTGTTGCCGGTAAATAACCCGGTATCTATATTTGAAATCGGTGTGTACTAAATCACTAGCTGTTCTTTTAACGCCACTATGCCACTTAACTAAATTATTTTCATAA
The DNA here is from genome assembly GCA_964388095.1 of uncultured Candidatus Saccharibacteria bacterium. Classification (GTDB taxonomy): domain Bacteria; phylum Patescibacteriota; class Minisyncoccia; order Phycocordibacterales; family CSBR16-193; genus CAYLYL01. The sequence continues at coordinate 8,384 of CAYLYL010000027.1, forward strand.
CACAATAGATTTAAGAATAATTCCTTACAGGAGCAGGATGGTATCGGTTATATCGACAAAAAAGCCGGCCGGTTAATTTATAACCGGCCGGCCTTTGCTCGGGAGGGAGAAAGATATGTTAGCGGTCTTTGATGCAGCGAACCGAGAAGCCGAAGTTCTTGGCGGCGGCGGTGCGGCGGATGCCGCTGGAGGAGTAAATGATAGTTCGGCGCCAGCCGGAAGCTCTCAGGGTGGAGCTCCAGATATTGGCCCGTTTGTTCAGCCAGCTGTAGCGTCCGTTGCTCATCCGGTAGCCGGCCGGTACCGCGTCAAAGCCGGTTTCGCCGAATTCTTCCCGGTCGCGAAAACTGTCCTCATCCCACAGCTCATAGTTGCCGGCTAATTTGATGCCTAACGGGTTTCCTCGCCAATATAACAGATCAGCTTCTTCCCGGCTCATTCCCAGCTCTTGTTCCAGTTCTTTCCAGTCGTCATCGCTCGGTACTTGCCACCCTTCGGGGCATAGTTTGCCGGTAGCTACGGCGTAGAAGTTATACAGGTAGCCAAAGGTATCTTTCATTTCTTGTTCCGTTGTTACTGGTTCAGCTGTGAACTCGGTTAAAAAGTTGTGGTCATAAAGAGCGTAACTGCCCTCGCTATCATCCCACCAATCATCGTGATCTTCTATTAACGGGATATCGGAGCCGTCCGAGTATTGAGTGGTTTGCAAGTTCTCACCGAACCAACACTGGTCGCCGATCGAAAGGGTAGAGTAGCTATTGCCGTCCGGATCTTCTACTACGCTTGTACCGCATTGAAAATCCGATGCGGATCCGGTATCGCTGTGGTCAATAACGCCTCGGCTTTCAAGCAGCAGTACACCTAATCCGATGACGACCACTACGGCACCGATGCCAATTGTTTTGACTTCTTCTTTTTTTATCATTTGGCGGTAAAGATACCCTAAAATTTTGTTTTTTACAACCCCTGACCGGAGCGCCGCACTCTGAATTTGTCGCCGGAAGGTCGATGCAATAAGGGTGGAGGGTTGGCGTTAAAAAAACAGATAACGGGAACCGAATACAAGATAACGGCCGGAAATTTGGACAGGGAGTTCTTTCCGGGTATAGTAATGGTATGCTTTTATATATAGATAAGCCCGCCGGCATTACTTCTTATGATGTTATCCGTCGGCTGAAAGAGATCGGAAGAGAGGTAACCAAAGAGATGGCATCAAATGATCAAGCGGGTAGTGCCGGATACAAAAAGACAAGCAGTTACCCGGCTCTTCCTAAAATAGGTCATGCCGGCACTTTGGATCCGCCGGCTACCGGACTGTTAATCGTGGGAATCGGCCCGGGAACTAAAGAGCTCAACAGTTGGCTGGGTCAAGACAAGGAATACTTAACCGAGGTGCTTCTGGGAGTAAAAACCAATACCGGAGATGTCAGCGGAGAGGTGGAGCAGGAAAAGGATGTTCCGGTTACCACAGAGCAAGTTGCCGCGGCGGTCGGCAGGTTGGAGGGAACTATTGATCTGCCGGTGCCGCGGTTTTCGGCGGTTAAAAGTAAAGGACAACCGCTTTATAAAAAAGCTCGCCAGGGAAAGGCGGTAGATGTTCCGCGGCGAGAGATGATAGTTCGAGAAGCCGAATTACTGGGAGTGGAAGAAAAACAAGGGCGAACGGTCATCCGGGTTCGTCTGTTGGTGGCAAGCGGAGTATATATTCGTTCGCTGGCCGAGTACTTGGCCGAGGAGTTGAAAACAGTCGGGACGGTATCGGCACTTCGGCGTACTAAAATAGGGGAAGTAGATATTTCTCAAGCGATCGAGTTGAACGATCCCGGTTTGAAGGAAAAACTGCGGCCGTTAATTAAATAGGGATAAGAAACAAAGAAGCGAGTTAGCGAGGACCGGCTCTATTATATT
>CAYLYL010000028.1:0-10235 GCA_964388095.1 uncultured Candidatus Saccharibacteria bacterium
AAGAATGTATTGAGAACGGAATTGGTTGCAATATCAATACCGCCGGGCGGCGCTCTGAAGCCGAGGTTGAGATGTGTATTATAAACGATGAAGTAGATGATCCCTGTGCTGCTTTAATGGTCAATGATAATAACGATGATCAAGAAGGTATTTATAAACCACAAGCGATGCAAGATATCGGAGAAGAATGGACGGTTAGCGGCTTTGAGCGTATTATAACAATTGAAAAAACAGAGGGGCACAGCGGAGGCGGTCCCCATAGAATAGATATCGATTCGGGGAGACTGGATGTAACTGTCGAGGTAAGGTGGCCGGATGGCAAGATTGAACTTTATCGGGAAATGACACCCTGGAGCTGGGGGTTGAGATAATATAAAACATCGTTATGAGACCGTATTCATCAGAACAACAAGGTATAGCTTTGCTGATATCTATCATAATAATCGGAGTATTGCTGTTGATAATATTCTCTCTTACTTTAATGGCTTGGCGTGAGTTGGAGATATCGGTGGTGGATAGTGATTCCCAGCAGGCCTTTTACGCCGCCGACAGCGCGGTTGACTGTCTCCTTTATTATCATTTTCAGGAGGGAGATAAGCGTTTTAAAAAACCGGGTGACGAAGAAGGATTTTATTCCGGTTCCGGACCCGGACCAGCTGATAGGTTATGGTGTGGAAATGAGGTAATGGTGGCAGGGACTGACTTAGATGGAGATAAGGCTACCACAGAATTTAGGTTGATCGATATGCGGGAAGACGAAGGTGATGTCGGACCGTGTGCCGAATCTCAGGTGGAGATAAAACGGGAAGAGACCGACCAATTCGGCTGGTTCGAAGAGACCGTTATTTTACAGGCGGAAGGTTATAGTACCTGTCGCGAGGACGACGATGATGAACTGGAGATAGGAGGAGTTCAGCGGGGAGTGGAGGTCGTAATATCCAACCCTCATTCGCCGGACAGTGATATGCTGGCGGTAATCTCGGGGATCAATGATGGGTTGATAAGTTGGTTTCCTTTTGACAATGACAAAGTGGGTGGTGACACGGTATTTGACAAGGTAAATGATCATAATCCGGACCTAGAATACGCCGCAGTAACCTCAGATGGATGTCCGACCGACCGATGTATAGATTTTGTTGATGATGATTGGGGTTTGGATCCCGGGCAAGAACACTATTACTCCTTTAAGACCGAAGGTGCCGGAGCGGGAGCTCAGGAAGATCTAAGTTTTTCCATATCATTTTGGGCTAAGGGTTCTTCTAATGAAGAGCCTGGGGGGTTAATAACTTCGGGTCATACATGGGATTTTCACGGATGGGATAGAGGTGTTGGTGACAATGAAGGTGATTTTCAATTTGGGTTTAGAGATGACTCAACTGGTCCCAAAGAAAGGGTGGTAGTAATAGTAAGTGACCCACCAGATGATGAATGGTGGCATTATTTGGGTGTAGTTGATGACGACAACGATGAGGTAATTGTTTATGTTAATGGTGAGGAAGCAGGGAGTGGAGTTATAAAAAAACATTTCAGCGATCTCTCTAGTGATAATTTTTTGGTGAACAGTAGTTATCGGCATTCGGGTTCAGCTGCAAGCTCAACACCTTACAAAGGCAAAATGGATCAGATAAGGATCTATGATCGGGCGTTAAATGAGCACGAGGCGAGTTTTCTCTACTTCAGAGACAGACCTGATAACGACTAAAGCTGTCTCTGCTTTGGTTGATTTTATGCTCGCGGTATTAGGGTTATCTTTTAACGCCGAATAATAACAACCGGTTCTTTTTTGTTTCGGCAGCGGTATTTCGCTATTGATCTTTCTTGAGTTTGGATTATTAAGCCCCATTCCTCGGGACGGCTATTTGACAGCAGCGGATACAAGGTTTACCGCTCAGGTAAATTGCCTTAATATAAGATAATTGGTTATCAATCACATGCAACGATCTACCGACAAACAACCTGATCCCGCCCAAAGGGCCGAACAGCTGAGGCGGGCGATAGAACATCACCGCTATAACTACCACGTGCTGGACAAAGAAGAGATCTCGGCCGAGGCCCTGGATTCGCTGAAGTATCAGCTGGCCGAGCTGGAACGCGAACACCCCGAGCTGGTAACTCCGGACTCTCCCACTCAGCGAGTAGCCGGCCGGCCGCTGGAGCAGTTCGTTAAAGTGCCCCATAGGGTGCCGCAGTGGTCCTTTAACGACCTGTTCTCTGCCCGGGAACTTGAGGATCTCGACCAGCGGATAAAAAAGATCCTGGCCAAGCATTACGGTGCCGGGACAGATCCGAGTTACCTGGCCGAGCTGAAGATAGACGGGCTAAAGGTGGTGCTGGAGTATAGGGGAGGGCGGCTCTTTCGGGCCGCCACCCGCGGCGACGGCCAGACCGGCGAAGATGTAACCGCCAACGTCAAGACCATTGAAGCGGTGCCGCTACGGTTGTCCGAGGAAATTGATGTATTGGTGGAAGGGGAGGTATGGATGGGACGCAACAGTTTAAAGCATCTCAATGAACAGCGGAAGTCGGACGGCGAGGCGCCGTTTGCCAATCCCCGCAATGCCGCCGCCGGCTCTATCCGCCAGCTGGACCCTCGGGTGGCGGCCTCTCGGCCGCTGGATAACTTCGTTTATGATATAGCCGATATTGGCGGTCGTTTTCCGGCTACGCAACAGGAGGAGCTGGAGCGTCTGCAGGAGTTGGGGTTCAAGATCAACCCCCAGTACCGGCACTGTAATTCAGTCAAGGAAGTGGAGGAGTTCTGGCGTTACTGGCAGGAGAAGAGAGATGATACCGATTACCCGGTGGACGGAGTAGTGGTCAAAGTCAATGAGAAAGAGTATCAGGAGGTTCTGGGCTACACCGGCAAAGCACCCCGGTTTGCGGCCGCCTGTAAGTTTCCGGCCGAGCAGGTCACGACGGTGGTGCGGGATATTGTGATGCAGGTCGGTCGTACCGGCGTGGTCACTCCGGTGGTGGTATTGGATCCGGTGGCGGTGGCCGGCACTACCGTTTCGCGGGCTACTTTGCATAATGAGGATGAGATAAAGCGGCTGGATGTTCGGGTGGGTGATACGGTGGTAGTGCAGAAGGCCGGCGATATCATTCCCCAGATCGTTCAGGTGGTCAAAGAGGCCCGAAGCGGCAAAGAACCACCTTTCCACTTTCCCGAGAAGGTTCCGGCCTGCGGCGGCGACGGCTCGATTGAGCGGATCCCGGGCGAAGCGGCTTACCGCTGTAAAGACCCGTCCTCCGGTGAACTGCTGCTGCGCAAACTGCAGCATTTTGTCTCGCGCTCGGCTCTCAATATTGAAGGTCTGGGCCCCAATATTTTAAAAATCCTGATGGATGCCGGACTGGTGAGTTCTTTTGCCGATATTTTCCGATTGCAGGCCGGCGATCTGGAGAACCTGCCGGGTCTGGGCGAAAAGTCGGCCCGCAACCTGCTGGATGTCATTGACGAGCGGCGGAAGGTAAAACTCTCCCGTTTGCTGGTCGGTCTTTCCATCCCGCATATCGGCACCGAAACGGCCGAACTACTGGCTCGTCGGTTCGGCAGCTTGCAGGCGCTTCGCCGGGCCGAAGCGGAGGAGTTAGAGGAGATAGAAGGAGTAGGCGGCAAGATGGCACAGGCGGTCTCTGACTGGTTCCGACAGGATCATAACCGGCGGGAACTGGATGATCTTCTTGGTCAAATAACCGTTCTTTCCGAGGATAACCGTCCGGACTCTTCCGGCGGTTCTCTCTCCGGTCTAACTCTGGTGCTGACCGGCACCTTGCAGGACCTATCTCGCGCCCAAGCCCGACAGGCGGTAAAAGAGCGGGGTGGTCGGGTGTCCGAGACGGTAACCTCTCGGACCGATTATCTGGTCTGTGGCAGTGATCCCGGTTCCAAATACCGACAGGCCCAGAAGTTGGGAGTTCCGGTGCTTGACGAAAAGGAATTCCAAAAGTTGCTTAACGGGCGATCTAATTAACTTGCCAACTTTCAGTCCAACAGCTTTCTTTATTTCGGACACGTTTCAAATTCTTTCAATATAAAAATCCTCTAGAACATACCACAGCTGTCCACCTTTCGAAGGTGGACACCTCCTTTATGTGGGCCAAATTTTAGCAATGGACCGGTTGTTGTGGATTTTGTCCACTAAGCAAAGTTGATCCAAGGCCGTGCAAGCAGTTTTGAAATTGGAATTTATTTTTAAAAATGTTAAGATGTTCTTCTATGGAAAAGAAGGATATTGCCAAACTTTCACAGTTGGCTCGGATAGAGATACCGTCGTCCGAACACCGGAAACTGAAAGATAAACTGGAATCGGTACTCGGGGCCATAAAAGAAGTGCAGGAGCTGGAGAAAACACTGGATGCCTCAACCGATACCGATGCCGGCGAGGTGTATAACCGTTGGCGGCCGGACAAAGCGAAGGTGTGCCCGGAAGAAACCCGGCGTTTGGTCATTGACGCTTTCCCCGGCGCCGAAAGGGACGCCTTGGCGGTTAAGAAGATAATTGAATAATTTCCAAATAGTTAATTTGTAAAGATATGGAGTTGTCATCTTTAACGATAAAAAAAACCGGTAATCTATTGCGCAAGGGGGAATGCTCGGTTTCCGAGCTGGCTGACGCTTATCTGCAGCGCATCAAAGAAAGAGACAGCGAGATAGGAGCTTATCTGGAAGTATTCTCTGATGTTAAAGAGCAGGCGCTCTCGGCCCAGTCCGAGCTGGATAGTGGCGAGGGCGGGGTTTTGACCGGCTTGCCTATTGCCATAAAGGACAATATTTTGGTGCAAGGCCGTAAGGTGACCTCGGCTTCTCGGATCTTGGAGAATTATGTTGCACCCTATGATTCAACGGTAGCGGAGAAATTGGTGCAACAGAAAACGGTGCTTTTGGGACGCACCAATATGGATGAGTTCGCACTGGGCAGCTCTACCGAAAAATCGGCCTACTATCCCACACGCAATCCTCATGATCCGGAGCGGGTGCCCGGCGGATCCAGCGGAGGGTCGGCTGCGGCGGTTGCTTCCGGGCAGGCGTTGGCCGCTTTGGGTTCCGATACCGGTGGTTCTATCCGTCAGCCGGCGGCATTGTGCGGCTGCGTCGGGCTGAAGCCCACCTACGGAGCCGTTTCCCGATACGGTCTTATGGCTATGGGTTCCTCTTTTGACCAGATAGGAACTCTAACCCGTACGGTGGAAGATACCGCTGAGCTATTTTGGTTGCTGGAAGGAGAAGACAAGCGTGACAGTACCACTTTGCCGGATACGGCCCGACAGAAAAGAAAAGATCAAATGAGAAAAAAACTTCGTGTCGGCGTGCCGTGGCATCTTATTCGCCGTCCCGGGGTGGATCAGGCGGTAGTAGATAACTTTACCGAGAATATTGCACTTCTGGAAAAGGAGGGGTATGAAGTACGGGAGATCTCTCTGCCCCATCTGGAATACGCTTTGGCCGCTTATTATATTCTGATGCCGGCCGAGCTGGGTTCCAACTTGGCTCGGATCGACGGAATGCGCTACGGCCACCGGGAGGAGGGCGAAGATCTGTTGGAAGATTATACCAAAAGCCGCGCCCAATTGGGTCCGGAAGCCCGGATCCGCAGTTTGGTCGGGGCATTCGTTCTCTCTTCCGGTTATTATGACGCTTATTATAACAAGGCCTACACTGCCCGCAAATTCGCTACCCGAGATATCAAACAGGCCTTTGGAGAAGACCCGGAAAGCCGGTGGGAGGATAGAGTGGATCTGATAGCAACTCCCACCAGCCCCACTCCCGCTTTTAAAATAGGGGAACGTTCCGAGGATCCGGTGCAGATGATGATGGCTGACATCTTCACCGTACCGGCCAACATTGCCGGTGTGCCGGCGCTTTCGGTTCCTTCCGGCAAAGTTTGGCATGACGGTGCCGAACTGCCGGTCGGTTTGCAGTTTATGGCCCCGAGTTTACGCGAGGATCTGCTCTTTCGCGCCGCTTCTTTGGTAGAAGAAAAGATCGGGTAATTCAGACCTTGGCAGCTGATTTGAGTTACCAGAAAGAGGTCCGGCTGCGGTGATGTTTTGGACTGCAGCAGTGTGAGGTGGATATTAGGTTTATGAATTGCAGATAAGATCTATCATTCCTTATTTTTACTCTTGGGGTTTAAGTGGCGAGTGAGGAGCGCTTTATGCTTGAAACTTACACTCTATGTTTTACCATCATCATTCACAGATCAAAGGGCAGATGAATAACGACTTGCTGATAGTTGTCGGGGTAGCGGTGTTGGGGTTAACGGCGCTAGGATTGGAGTTTAGCCGCCAGTTTTCGGCCGGAGGGGAGTTCGTGCAGGCATTTCTGGATATGCTGACCACTTTGTCTATGGCAATACATATCTATGCTTTGTTGGGTATATTATTTGGCGGCGGAGCGCTTGTTTCAGTAATACTTAAAATGGATGAGTTAAAAAGTGAGCGGTTGAAGGAGCTTTATCCTTCTCCGCTAGAACAACATCAGTCGCTTAAAGATAGAACTTTCGATAATATACGCTGGGAACAGATCCAGGAACATATCAACTCTAAGAATTCTAATGATTGGCAGATGGCGGTGTTGGAAGCCGACAAACTGCTTGGTCAAGCTCTGGAACAAAAGGGTTTTGCCGGTGAGACCATTGGAGAAAAGTTGAAGCAGGCCGATCCCTCCGACCTGTTATCTCTGGAGCGGGCTTGGGATGCTCATAAATTAAGGAACCGCATTGCTCACGACAGCACGCCGCCGGATCATCGAACCGCCCAACAGGCCATAGAGGATTACCGGGCGGTTTTGCAAGAGTTGGGGTACATTTAGTACTAAAATCTTGAAAAAAGGGTGGAAATGTAATAATATAATTACAGAATCAAAAAAGCCAAGATAGCTCAGATGGTAGAGCACACCCATGGTAAGGGTGAGGTCGCGGGTTCGAATCCCGCTCTTGGCTCACTAAGTGAGACAAGAGAAAAAACAATCTTTTTTCGTCGGTATCGAAACTCACAAAGCGACTCTTCCGTTCTTCCGGGTTTATTAGAAAAAACAGACAACTTCTCGCTAAACAAAGCTTAACTTTTTTTGAATATGTTTTTCGGAGATACCATATTAACCCTTCTGCTGCTTTTGACGGTAACCGTTGCGATTTATTTGTACCGCAAACTGCCGCCTCATGACCCTCGAATACATCGATCATCTATCGGTCACCGCCCGCCCTGCGGCGGCAGTCGTTGTCGGGTCGCTCCGGCTCGCGGTTTAAAACAGAGCACCGAAGGGGAGGGAGAGCAGATCGAAAAGACCGGCTACTGATAGCCGGTCAACTCATCAAGTAGTGTTTTTATCAAAACTATTAGAACACTTAGCCGGAGACCTTAGCGCGGTCTGTTCCAGATCAGTGACCACTTTTTGGGTTGCTTGTAATGACACTAACACTTCTGCGGTTTCTGCTTGTGTATTAAGGTGTTCTGTATTATCGGTAAATATACCGGCACGGTTTGGAAAATTACCAACAATCCGCCGGTGTAGAAAAGGTCTCCCATCAAGGCGTTGCGATAGAAAGGCAAACCGGCGGTATAAGAACTTAGCAAACCGGAGAGATCGCCGGGGTAGAGATCGGTGAAATACCAAACCGCTCCGTTAGTTATCAGAAAAAAGAGAGTGGAAGAGATCAAACTTAAAACCACTCCGGTCTCCATTGCCGGATATTTGCGGACGGCAAAAGATAGCAGTCCGGCTAGAGCGATACTTCCGTAAACCGTTGCCATTAACGGCCAGTGATAGAAACCGATGAACAGATCACTTGCCACCATAGCTATCAACGGTACCGCGATGCCGTAATTTCTCCCCAAATATCTTCCCGCGATAATAGATACCGCTATCACCGGTGTGAAATTCCAGAGGTGGGGAAGCAGGCGGCCCAGAACGGCTAATAGGATCAATGCTCCGGCTATGGTGAGTTTTTGTTGTCGTGACATAAGCAGCTAAGTTGATCACTTATTCTAACTCTTCCTGTTCCGCGGTGTAACGGAACTCTATTTGATCATCGTCCTGTATCTGATATTGGCTTACACCCTGATCCTGATATTCTTCATTGACCCAATACTGCCACCATTGCTCGTTGCCGCCGCCTATGTCATTGATGCTTTCAATGAAAATACCCATATCTTCGCCATAGTCCTGATATTCCAACGAGATCAGCTCCTGGCGGTCCATCTCCTTTAAAACCTCTTCCAGAGAGGTCTCCGGAGGGTGTGATAGAGCAAAACCTTTGTCTTCGTCGTCATTGAACACTATCTGCAGTTCTGCGTTGATAAGTTCCGGCGACTCCTCGGGTTGTTCCGGTTGAGGGTCATCGGGATCTCCGGCTGTCCACCAAACGACCACCATTATTACCAAGACAGTGATCAATATTCGGCGCAACCTTTTGGTGTTTTGTTTACTCATATTATCTGGTTATGTTATTACTTACCTAAACGGAAACCTATATTATCATAAATTAAGCAGATATAAAATGGGTTGGTGCCAATTTATGCTCTGCTGTGCGGTGACGATGGTTCGGAGTTAGATAAAGAAGGTCAAACCCGGTCATCGCACCCAAATTTACAAAGTTAAATAATGAGCAAAACGCTTCGCGCCTAACGGGATCTGCTATCCGCAGCCGCGTTTTGCGGGGTAGATATATTTAATAGAGTATGACCGATTAGGGGTAGGAATTGAGAGGTAAATTTGGTGCGGGACACTCAATTTGAAAGCGAAAAATCCGCCCACTCTTGTGGATGGATTATTTCGTTCAAATTGGTGCGCGGGCGACCGGAATTTCACATAAACATTTCGAAAGGGGTCGGGAAAACTGTAGTTTTCCCGTGAAGGAGGGCAGCCGAGTTTCTCTTGAGGAACTCGGGACTCGGCGTTGAGAACCGTGGGTTCTCAAAGTGCAACGGAGTGAGCAGTGAAATTCCGGTCGCCTGCTCGTCAAAAAACCGCCTTTCGGCGGTTTTTCTTCTGCGCGGGCGACCGGATTTGAACCGGCGATCTCATCCGTGACAGGGATGCGTGTTAACCAGGCTACACCACGCCCGCATTAGTTCTATGTTGGAAGAAATTTTCCAAAACGTTTTTTTTTCTTTCCAAAAACAAAGAGCTACTACTATTATACATAATTTTGTAAATTTTCAAAACATCCACAGTACTAAAACTCAACCTGAAACAATTTTTATTTTTAACGCGGAAAAAAGAGCCGCCGGAAACACCGTTTTTCCTTAATTCTTTTAACAGATCTTTCAAAAATTCATTGCAACCGCTAGTTAAGGAAATTTGGATTACCTTGGTGGGCAAACGGCGATCTTTGTTGGTTTCACCAACCCATACGTTACCGTCTCCGTCAAAATAACCGCGTATAAAATCTCCGAAATATTGCTCCGGTATTAGAGGTAATTTTAACCTGTTTGTTTTACCCGGACCCAATCCTAATCTAATTAGACCATTTGTCAATTCTTTACTGCCTATTTGCAACCGAAAAACCCTGCCGCTGTTCAATGTTTTTTTTGCAATACGGTGAGTTGAACCCATAATCTGTCTAATCAGTACTAACAGTTCTTTATCTGATAAGTGGAAGGATATATAACAATTACCTCTATTGTTTATGGTCAAATTTCCATCAGCCATGAATAACCCCAAGATGTATGCCATTTCTGAAGACCAATGTTTAAAAAAATCACGGTTTACTTCTCGATGTACGGGCATATCTTATTGGATATTTTGTTAGCAACTACTAGCCCCACACTAAATTAGTTTTCCGCTCTCTTAATATCAAGATCGTCCTTTTCCTTTATATAAGTCACTTTTTAACATAAGAGGCAATAAATTAATTTAGTGTAGGGCTATAAAATAAGATGTTTCCAACCCTGCTTCAGCGTCCGGAAACCGGCTCCTGATCATCTTTGACGGAAGCATAGCCGGCCTTAAGAGAAAAAGCCGCCACATTATCAGCTAACTACCATCTCTAAATTGCTTTGACAGAAAATACTTACCTTACGTTTTTGCCATATCCACAAAACTGGCAACCCTGATCTTGGCAAATCTCGCACTTAAAACTCAAGCCGTCACTCTTTCTTGTCCGGTTACCCCGGTTGCTATTGTTTTGTTTAGTTTCGGCACTCCTGGTCCCGCCACTTCCGGTCTTTTCACCGGTGTCTTTTGGTTTGTTTTCCCAATTCATATTAAATACTTTGGTGCCGGGGGTGAG
>CAYLYL010000029.1:0-10150 GCA_964388095.1 uncultured Candidatus Saccharibacteria bacterium
ATTATGGGCGAAAACGATTTTGAGCTTCGCTCAAAACGTTTGCCCAATCAAATTTGCAAAGCAAATTGTGATTTTGCGAAAAACACAAAACATAAATTACAAGAGACAAAGAAAACACAAAACACAAGAGACAAAGCACAAGAATGTATTAAGAGGTTTGTATTATGAGTTGAAAAACGATCCCGCTCTTTAGAAAGAGCGGGATCGTTTTTGTCCGTAATATTAATACGTTGTTGTGATACGATACTGGTTATTATCTTATCTGCTTAGTGCTGTCAGTTCTTGTCGTTCTTTTGGTTTTCTCCTGTATAAGAAAGGGTCATTTTCTGTTCAGTCGGATCGAAGTAGGTGATCTTAAAGGTGTAACGTTTGCCTAACTCGAGACTCTCTCGGAGTTTTTCTTCGTTGCCGAACTCCGAAATATGAACCAGGCCTGCTACTCCCTCTTCAATACTGGCTAAAGCACCATGCTTATTGAATTTGATTATCACTCCTTCTACCGTTTGGTCTTTGGTATATCTTTGTGCGGCTTCTTTCCAAGGGTTCTCTTTCAGAGCTTTGATAGATAGTGAGATCTTGTCGTCTTTAACCTCAATGATCTTGACCTTGACCTTGTCACCGACTTTGTACATTTGTTTCGGGTCTTCTACCAACCCCCAGTCCATCTCGGAAATATGTACCAACCCTTCCAGGCCGTCTTCTACTTTCACGAAGACCCCGAAGTCGACGATGCCGGTAACCTCGCCGTCCAAGACATCTCCAACCTGATATTTCTCCACTTTTTCACCTTTTTCTTCCTGGTCCGAGCTTATCTCTGAAAAGATCAATTTACCTTCTCGGGGAACGGCGGTGATAATGGAAACCGGCAGTTTTTCGCCCACCAGTTTGCGCAGTTCGTCCAGAATTTTTTCTTTATTTCCGTCTTCGATTCGCGGATAATGCTCGGCATCCAAATGAGAGGCCGGCAAGAACCCTTGGATACCCTGCCAGGACAGGATCAGACCACCCTTGTTGGCTTCATCAACTGTTAGCTCAAACACGGTTTTATTTTGCACCGCTTGCTCGGCTTCTTCCCAGATAATAGCTTGTCGGGCTTCTTTGAGTGATATCTCGACGTAGCCGTTCTCGTTACAGCTATCTATTACTTTGCCGGAAACAGTATCTCCGATGTTCAGTCGTTTGATAATATCTCGAGCATGCATCAATTCCCGGCCGTAAATGATGCCGGTACCGAAAGGTTCCAGTTCTATGTAAACAGCATTTTTGTCTATTCCCAGAACAGTCCCTTCCACTACTTCCCCTTCTTGCGGGGGTTGAGGGGTCTCTTGAAAAAGAGCACCCATCATGGAACCGGTTGAACTGTTAACCGCCTCGGCTGCCACGCTGCTTAGATCAGTTCTTGTTGCTTCCTGTGAATCTGCGGTCGCAACAGGACCGCTTGAAGGATCGTTATCCATAAATAAATTTGACTCACCGGTTCCGAATAGCACTACAGCCGGGGTTGGTTGCGTCCGATCTTTCTCCTCCGGGGTTATCCGATGAGCGGTTAATAAATTTAGGCCTATTATACAGTAAAATAAGCAATTGTAAAGCCGTGTTAGAGTATCTGTATTGATCTTACCGGTTTTTTGTTGGGCCTTTTTGGGGCTTTAGAAGACCTTCTGCTTAACTGTTTTGTTATGATCTGTTAACCAAATGTTCGCTAAAGATCAGCGAGGTCAAGATGATCCGGGTTTTTTGGTAACAAATTAAAATTTGTGCTATACTGGCTGAAATTATGATAATTAGCTATCACGGAAAGCAGGGGTTTAAGATCCAGCAAGGACAAACGGTATTGGGGGTAAATTTGCCGCACAATAATACCCGAACCGGCAAAGGTCCGAGATTTAAGTGTGATATTATTTTGGCTTGCTTACTCCATTCTGATTTTGCTCCACCTGATATAACCGAACTTTCGGATATTGAAGGAGGTCCTTTCACTATAACCGGACCGGGTGAATATGAAGTGAGTGATGTGGTGGTGCGTGGATACTCCACTCCGGCTAACTATGACGACCTTACTCTGAATACATTATATATGATCCAGTGGGACGGAATACGTTTATGCGCCGTTGGCGCATTATCCGGCATTGACAACCTTGCTCCCGAGGTTAGAGAAGCGATGGCGGAAACGGATATACTGTTAGTACCAATAGGCGGAGGAAGTGTGATAACTTCAGAAGAAGCTTACAAGCTGGCCGTAAAAGCCGAGCCAAGTTTGATCATTCCTTGTTCTTTTGATAACGATGGAGCGCTGGATCATTTCTTAAAAGAAGGAGGAGAGGATAAAATAACCAAAGAAGATAAAATAACGGTCAAAAAGAAGGATCTGGAAGGTTTGACCGGCAAGATCCGGGTGTTGGAAGCTCAATGATCATTTTATAAAGAATATGTTTTTTTGGTTGGAGAAAATGCGTAATAAATCGGTGTTGACGCGGCAGTTGATAGCGGTAGGGGTGGCCGGGTTTATTACTTTGTTGGTATTTGCCGGGTGGTGGATGAATTTCTCGGGAAATGAAGACCGGGTTGCTGAAGAGCGGTCGGATGTCAGCGGACCGTTATCAGTTCTATCGGCTCAGGTGTCCGGCGGATGGGCGACCGTTACCGAGCAGGTGTTGGAATTGGAGAGGTCTTTGGAAGAGTTCGGTGCCGGTTTATTTGCAGATGAATAAATGATCTGCATTACGGGAAAAACACAAAGCATGGGATAGTATCATGGGGTATGTATTATGTTTTATGGGCGAAAACGATTTTGAGCTTCGCTCAAAACGTTTGCCCAATCAAATTTGCAAAACAAATTGTGATTTTGGGAAAAACACAAAACACAAAGTACAATTTACAAATAAAGCACAAAGCACAATCAACAAAGCACAAGAGGAAAAGTATAAAACACAAGTTACCCGCCTTTGCCAGGGCTTCGGCGGGCAAGGTAAATTATAAATAAAACATAATGCACACCTGTGATATATAAAATTGATCAGAAATCGGAAATTTTAGCAGACTATCTAATAGTAACTCGGTAATACAATTATATGGCTTCGCAAAAGAAAGATAATAATAAGGATAACAACAACAAAAAGGAACAACCGGCCCAGTCCTCGGTACCGGAAGGCAGCCAGGTGGTGCCGCAGAATATCACTGCGGAAATGAAAGATTCCTATCTTGATTACGCTATGTCGGTGATCACTTCCCGGGCTTTGCCGGATGTTCGGGACGGACTGAAACCGGTTCACAGAAGGATCTTGTATGCTATGCATACGATGAATCTGACGTCCGGCGCCAAGTTTAGAAAGTCAGCGGCGATCGTAGGTGAATGTTTTGTTAAAGATACTTTGATCTCTACTCCTTTAGGTTTGCGGCCGATACAGAATATCGAACAGGGAGACATGGTTTATACTCACCGAGGGGTACAGAAAGTTGTCAATCTTTTCGTAATGCCCAAAAAGAAATTGTTGCGGGTGACTACAGAGGACGGTATGGAAAATACCGTTACTCCGGAACAGCCGATGAAAATCCTGACGCCCGATCTGGAGTATAAGTGGAAAAAAGCCAAGGAATTGAATTCGAACGATACTCTGGTTCTCAGGACGGCTTATCCCGAAATAGATCAAAAGGTTCCTCTGCCTAAGTATAATGATCGTCACATGGAACTGAACGGCAATATAGCTTATTTACTGGGTATGTTGTTATCTGACGGCTGGATTTCTTTTGATTACGGCAAGAAAAATAATCCGCGATTGGGATTCTACTCCGAGCATAGAGAGGTAATTGAACAGATCCAAAGTATTTTGGTCGAAGAATTCGACTATCAACCTACCATTGAAGAAAAGCAGTATAGTTATATCAATGCTCAAGGATACGAAACCGAAGGTCAAGGTTACACTATTAGGGTTAATAAATTGGCGTTGACCGAGTACGTATTGGACAACTTCTTTTCGGAAGAAAAGAAGTTAAAGGCTTCTAACAAATACATACCTTTGTCTGTCTTGCGATCTCCTCAAGAGGTTTTAGGGGCTTTTCTTAGCGGGCTTATTGATGGAGACGGTTCGATAAATGATAACAGAAGGGTCATTAATTACAGCACTGTTTCTCGAAAATTGGCCAACCAGCTTCAAGTACTATTATTTAGCTGTCAGATAGCTGGTAGTCGTTATCTGAGATCTGAGCAAAAAAGTTCATCGCTGATTAATGAAAAGGAAATAGTCGGCCGCTTTCCATCTTATGGGTTGGAGATAAGAGGGCAAGATGCTTATCGGTTGGCTCAAATGTGCAACTATTTGGCCCATCCACGCAAGAAGATGTCTCGAGTAAAGATAATTACCAAGCAGAAAGTTAATTCCGGAGTATGGAATAGGTCAAGAATTGTTCCTTATGCAGCCGCTAATGTATTTCCCGAGCTTTCCAAATATCATCGCGGTAGTGGGTGGTTCAAAGACACTGAAGGAAACAGCTTTCGCGCCGGCATCAAGTATCAGGGCGGCGGTAAAATGCGCTACGCCGGAGATCTTAAAGAGAAACATTTACAACTGGAGCAAGTGGTTGATTGGGGTATTTTGGATAAATTGGAACGAATCGGTTCTCCTTTGTCAGAGTTTTTCACCGAAGTTAGAGATAAGAAGATAAGGTTTAGAAAGGTTGCTCAAATTGAATCAGCTGAGCCGGAAGAAACTTATGACATGGAAGTGGAGAACGATCATCAGTTTATTGCCAATGGAATGTTAGCTCATAACTGTTTGGGTAATTACCACCCTCACGGCGACTCTTCTGTTTATGAGGCTATGGTCAAAATGGCCCAGGAATTTGTGATGCGGTATAAATTGGTCCAGGGTCAAGGAAATTTCGGTTCAATTGATGGCGATTCACCGGCTGCGATGCGTTATACCGAGGCGCGGATGTCCAAACTGGCTCCGGAGATGCTCAGGGATATCGAAAAAGAAACGGTTGATTGGCGTCCCAATTATGATGATACCAAAAAAGAGCCGACGGTTCTGCCGGCCGCGATTCCCAATCTGTTGTTGAACGGTATTTTGGGTATTGCCGTGGGAATGGCCACCAACATTCCTCCTCACAATCTGCGGGAAATCGTCGAGGCGGTAAAGGTACTTCTTGACAACCCTCAAGCCACTACCGAAGAACTTCTGGAGTATGTCAAAGGTCCTGATTTTCCGACCGCCGGGGTGATATTTAATGAAAAGGATATTCACCATGCTTATGCCACCGGTCGCGGTGGAGTGGTTACCAGAGGAGTGGCCGAGATAGAGGAGGCCAAAGGAGGTACGGAGAACATAATCATTAAATCTATTCCTTACCGGGTAAATAAAGCCGATCTTATTATGAAGATCGCCGATCTGGTGAAGAACAAAAAAGTGGAAGGCATTAAAGGATTACGAGATGAATCAACTTCCGATATCAGGGTAGTGGTCGAGCTCAAGCAAGGAGTCCAGGGTCAGACGGTGCTTAACTATCTCTATAAATATACTCAGCTGGAAGATACCTTTTATTTCAATATGGTGGCTCTGGTGGACGGAGTTCCTCAGACTCTTTCACTTAAAGGGGTTCTGGAGCATTTTATCTCTCATCGTAAAGAGGTCATTCGTCGTCGTACCGAGTTCGATCTGGCCAAAGCACGGGATCGGGAACACATTCTAATCGGTTTGAAAAAGGCGTTGGATTATATCGATGAGATAATTCAACTGATCAAAAAATCCAAAGACGCCCCAACCGCTCACGGTAAACTCAAAAAACGATTCGGTTTTTCCGATCGGCAGGCCACCGCTATTTTGGAAATGCGGCTACAGAAGCTGGCCGGTTTGGAGCGTAAGAAGGTCGAAGAAGATCTGAAAGCAACCCAGGCTCTGATCAAAGAGCTGGAATCCATCCTGAAAAGCCCCAAGAAAGTGAAGAATATCATCAAAGATGAGTTGAGCGACGTAGCCGATCGCTACGGCGATGACCGCCTGACGCAGGTTATTCCCGGTGAAGTCCGTTCTTTCTCTCCCGAGGACCTGGTGCCGGATGAAGAGTCTATTCTGGTAATGACCTCCGGCGGTTATGTAAAGAGAACCAATCCCAATGAATACAAGAAACAGAAAAGAGGCGGAATGGGGGTGGCCGATATTAGTACCAAAGAAGAAGATTTCGTCACTACTCTTTTGACCGCCCGAACTCACAGTAATATCCTGTTCTTTACCGATGCCGGCAAGGTTTATAAACTGAAAATGTATGAGATACCGGAAGGCCGACGCAGTACCAAAGGTAAATCGATCAAGAACTTTTTGAGTTTGGAGGAAGGTGAGCAGGTGACCTCGGTATTGCCTACCTCCAAAGATGAAAAGCATTCCGACTGGTCGGTCTTAATGGTAACCAAACAAGGAGTGGGCAAAAGAGTGAATGCCGACGCTTTCCGCGATGTACGAAAAAACGGCCTGATCGCTATGAAATTATCAAACGGGGATAGCCTGAAATCGGCCTCCTTCTTGCGTGATGAAGATAGTGTGATAGCTACCAGCCGTCGAGGTTCCAGTATTCATTTTGCTGCTTCCGATATTCGCGAGATGGGGCGTGGAGCTTCCGGGGTCCGGGTAATGAAACTTGATGCCGGAGATGAAGTGGTTAGTGCCGAGGTGGTCAAGAAGGAATATCAGGATCCGGTGCTTTTAACTATGAGCGAAAAAGGCCACGGCAAGAAAACTTCGATCTCGGAATATAAACAACAAAAGCGCGGCGGTTCGGGTATAAAAACCGCTCAACTGTCAGAGAAAACCGGCGGTTTGATGATAGCGCGAGTAGTAGAAAGCGAGGAAGAATTGATAGCTATATCACAAAAAGGACACGTTATTAGAGTGGAGGTAAGCGAGATACCGATGCTTAAACGGGGTACCCAGGGGGTGACCATAATGAAATTAAAAAGCGGTGATTCGGTGGCGGCTGTTATCTGTGTTTAAAGAAAGCACGACTCATAAACAAATTACAAAACACAACTAACAAATCCCAAATAAAGCACAAAACACAAAGGGAAGCAAAACACAAAGCACAGGATTGTATTAAGGGGTTGGTATTAGGTATAAAGGGCGAAAGCACACCGCGCCCTTCAGAAGGGCGCGGTTGCTTGCCCAATCAAATTTGCAAAGCAAATTGTGATTTTGGGAAAAGCACAAAGCACAAATTACAACTGACAAAGAAAACACAAAGCAAAAGCACAAACAAAAATTGGGCAAGTTAAAGAAGGCCAAAAGAAAAGCAGTTAGGAGAATTAGAGGAAATTCGACATTAATTCCCTTGTTATTGCTAAAAAGGAATAGTTTGTGCTTTGAGTTTTGTTATTTGTGTTTTCTTGCCGGTAATACTAATAAAATATCCGTTGCTTGTCTGTCGGATTATGGTGTATAATTTAGCGGAACTTGGTTATTTACAGATATGTTACTGAAACCCCAACAGTGTTTAAATGAATTGCCGCTCAAGGCCGGAATGCGGGTGGCGGATCTGGGTTGTGGGTCGGGGTTTTTCACTCAAGAAGTTGCCGAAAAAGTTCTGCCGGCCGGCAAGGTTTATGCCGTAGATATCCAGAAAGACCTGCTGGAACGGGTGGTCAGGGAGATCAGGCAAAATAAGAAAGTGAACAATGTTGAAGCTATATGGGGAGATTTGGAACAGCAAAAGGGCAGTAAACTCAATGAACAGATCATGGATGCGGTATTGCTGACCAATACCCTTTTTCAGGCGGATGACAGAAGAGCGGTAGTTCGTGAAGCGGTCCGCATTATCAAACCCCGAGGCAGTTTGTTGATAGTGGAATGGAACGGTTCCTATAACGGTATTGGACCTTCGCCCGATCGGGTGTTAAAAATAAAAGAACTTAAGCAGTTGTTAGCGGAATTTAGTTTAGAGGTCAAAAAGAATTTCGCTCCCGGTGAATATCATTTCGGTTTATTGGCCGAAAAGCTTCCGGGTCAAGAAAGAAAAATTAAAATAACCACCGAATAAAGCTTATGGGTAAATTGTCAGAAATGAGCATGTTCCAGATCGGGGTACTGGGGTTTTTTATTTTAGCCGGGGTGGTTTCGGTGATATTGTTCTCCTTTGGCGGACCGGGCGGATCGGGCGCCGGTCGGGATGTGACTCTGCGGGTCTGGGGTTTTATGGACCGCTCGGAATTTGAAGAATGGGTGGATGAAGCCGGTTTGCAAGATCACACCGGTATTGAACTTCGTTATACTTCTTGGGAGCGGGAAAGCATGAGAGGAGAACTAGATCAGGCAATATTGGATGGTCAAGCTCCTCATTTTCTTTTCTTGCCGGATCGGGAGATCGAAAAATACCGGCCCAGACTGGAAGCTGTACCGTTTCATGAAGATGTGATCACCCGAAGTGAATTCCGTGATACTTTTGTGGAGCACGGAACGGTTTTTTCGGATAATGAAGGATTGATCGGGTTGCCGATAAAAATAGACCCGTTGGTGGTTTACTGGAACCGTCGGATATTTCAAGAGGCCGGAATAACCGCTCCGCCGGAAAGTTGGGGGGAACTGGAATCCATGGTACCGAATTTGGTGCGAACTGACGGTCAGGCGGTGGAAAGAGCGGCAATACCTTTGGGTGAGTATGATAATGTGCGGCATAGCCGTCATATTATCGGGGCTATGGTATTGCAACACGGCGGGGAGATGGTCTATCAAAGCGACGGCGAATGGCGTTCCGGATTGGGTGAGAGTTTTGGTTATTCGCCGTCACCTTTTCAGGCCGCTCTGGCAAGGTTTACTTCTTTTTCTCATCCCGATCGCCGGGTTTATACCTGGAACTCGCGGCTTTCGGACTCGCTCCGGTTTTTTGCTGAAGGAGATAGTGCTATGTATATAGGGTCAGCTTCCGATAAGGAGCGCATTTTTCGACTCAATCCGGAAATGAATCTGGGAGTACGTTCACTGTTTCAGCCGGAAGGTGAGGGGGCAAGAGATCTAAATACCGGCGAGATGCAGGCATTGGCCATTACCGAAACCGGTTGGCAGAGCTTTGAAGATGTTTGGACGGCTATAAGCTATCTAACATCGCCGCCTTCTTTGGAAGCATTGGAAGAGATCAGCGGTTTACCGCCGGTCAGGAGTGATATGTTAAGTGCTCCGCCGGCTGATGATGAGATAATGACGGTTTTCTATCGCGAAGCCATTCGATCGGTCGGTTGGTCGGATCCGCGGCCGGAGGAAACCGAGCGTATTTTACAAGAGGCAGTTAGTTCTATAACCGGCGGGCGCCGAAATGTCAGGGAAGCGGCCGAATGGGCCGATCGCCAACTTAGGGGCGTTTTGGATTAGGGTATATATGAAATTGATCATAAGCCAAAAGTTCTCAGCTGTTGTGTTGTCTTTCTTGCTGATCATATCCTGGCCGTTTAATGTAGCAGCCAACGGAGACGGGGGGTTAGTACCTTGCGAGGGACCGGATTGTGATTTTGACGATCTGGTGGCTTTGGTTAAGGCGATAATCAACTTCATTATCACTTTGGCGATAGTTGGTTCGGCCATTATGTTCGCCTGGGCCGGCTTTATTTATATTACTGCCGGAGGTAGCCAGGAAAAGGTCAAACAAGCCCATAATCTGTTCAAATATGTGGGGTTGGGCTTGGTTATTATCCTTGCGGCTTGGTTGATAGTTGACCTGATACTGGAAGCACTGACCAGGGACGGGCTGCAGGATTGGGGTCCGGGAAGCGGAAGCGGAGAGTAGTAAGCATTATGAAAAAGATAACTTTAGCAATTTTCTTTATGGTGATAAGTTGGCCGCTTTCGGTAGCGGGGCTTTCTTCGCCGTTCGGGGATAATGGTATGGATTTTTTTGATCTCTTGAACGTTATTTTAGATGAAATTTTGGTGCCTCTTGGAACGGTGGTGGTGGTAATGGCCATCATTTATTCCGGGTTTTTGTACGTCACCGCTCAGGGAAATGATGAACAGCTAAAGAAAGCTCATCAGGCTATTGCTTGGACCGCGGTGGGAACGGTAATACTTTTAGGGGCTACAGTACTGTCCCATATTATTGAAAATACTATGGAATTGATAACCGATGAGTAACATAGGTAAAAAATGAAGGTGGAGTGTTTGCTGTTATTTACCTATGC
>CAYLYL010000030.1:0-6342 GCA_964388095.1 uncultured Candidatus Saccharibacteria bacterium
AGTTAATAATTAATTTTGCTATGATGAACAAGAAATATTTCACAAGATTTACCTGTCTGTCGCTGCTTGTGGCCGTGGCGCTGGTTAGCGGCGGAAGCAGGTTGGTGGCGGAGGAGCAAGAAGATGTTACTATCACCGCTAATGTCGAAGAAAGTATTACTTTCTCGGTCAGTGACGAGAACGTAGAGTTCGGTACTTTGACCGGTAATAACGAACGTTATGCCACCACTGATGGAGGTTCGGACACCGAAACCACAGCTCATACCTTTACGGTGGGAACCAATGCTGAAGGAGGATATACGGTAGCGGTTCAGGGTAGTTCACTTTCTTTGGATGAAGGTGACCATGTAATAGATGCTATTGCTACCGAGCCGGCAGCATCTAGTCCCGGTACCGAACAGTTCGGCTTGGCCGTAATAGATGATGACGAAGGAGGTTCCGGTAGTGTGGCCGCTAATTATGATCACAGTGGTGATGAGTATTTTTTCGAGGATGACAGCACAGTGGCTTCGTCCGACGGTGTTAGTGATGATCATACTTTTGATGTAGCATACTTGGCTAATATTGAATCTCTGACCCCGGCTGGTAATTATTCAACGACTTTGAATTATATCGCTACCGCTCAGTTCTAAGTTCGGTATCGGGTTGTGTCCCGAGGGGTTTACTATTGTTATGAAAAATATCATCCAGCTGAAAAAACCGAGTCCGGCGGTTTTGGTTGTGGTCGTACTGAGTTGTCTGATGATACCGATAGCCGCTGCGGAGGCACTGCGTATCAGTCCTACTACTATCGAGACCAATTTGGTACCGGGTAAAAGCGCTGAAGGCGAGATGACCGTGCAGAATAACTCGGAACATGCGCGCATCCTTTATTCCTGGGTGCCGGCTTTTGAAGCGGCCGGTGAAGGCGGTGCTCAGCAGTTCTATCTCAGCGAGGAAGGATTGCCGACCTGGATAACAGTGCCGCCAGAGATAACGCTGCAACCCGGTGAGCGGAAAAGTGTTGATTATACCATTGAGGTGCCGGAAGACGCTCCGCCGGGCGGACATTATGCGGCCATTTTATGGCGGACCACTTCTCCGGATGATGAAGACGGCCAGGTGGCGGTAGGCGCATCAACCGGCCCGATAGTTCTGGCTACCGTCTCCGGCGATATCGAGTTGCGGGGTGGAGTCGATAATTTCCGTCTGTTTCGGGAAAAGAATGGTGAACCGGTAGAGCAAACTGTGTTGACCCATAAATATTTACGTTTCGGTTATAATTTTATTAATCAAGGAGACGACCGCCTCCGACCGCGCAGCGAGGTGGTGATCCGCAATATTTGGGGAGGTGAAAGTGCCCGGATTGACGCCAACCCGCGTGACGGTAATGTTCTGCCGGGTCAGAACCGTTATTTTAATGATGAACGTATCAGCTGGGGCAGTGTTTATTTATCGGACGTGGGCGAGCAGCCAGTTTCGCTGACCGAGCGTGATCCGACTTTTATTGAATCGTTGAGCCATCAATGGAATAATTTTGCTTTGGGTCGTTATACCGCATCGCTGGAGCTGGAGTACGGTGATGATCAGCGAGTGACCAAGAAAAGAGTGTTCTATATCTGGCCTTGGCAGTTGATGTTGGTGGCGGGAACTGCAATACTCTTGGTTGTCACGGTAGTGATTTTGGCGGTTCGTCGTCACAATAGAGTCATTGCCGAGCGGGTGCGCCGTGAACTGCAAAAAGAAAAGGGCGGCAATTAAGTGATGCACATCGCTTGATGTGGATAACGGTGATAGGGTGGTTCGTGATGTAAATTGCTATCCTTCAAAGGTTTTTGTATGCAGGTAAATGTTGCCCCTAAAGAGTCGGGTGTGGATGTGGGTATTGTTCAGCGGTGGCATTTTGTGAAATTAAAATTACTTTATTATTGATAATAATTAAGCCGGTTGGTTAGTAAGATCTATGTCAAATCTTTTCAAGGAGCGGCAGAGTAGCGATAATGGAAAATTGATACCAATTCCCCACCGGGTTGCGACTATAACCAAGTGCTGTCTGCTGGGGTTGGGCTTGGCGGTTGTTTTTTTTGCCGGTGGTGAGTTGCGGGCCGAAAACGGTATAGCCGATCAGGATGAGGCGGGGGTTAATATCTCGGCCCAAGTGCGAGATGACAGCCCTTCTCGTCCGGAAACCGGTGATATTATCATTAACGGTTATGGTTATCCGGGAGAGGAGGTGGAGATCGTGGTGAACGGACAAGGATCTTATACCGCCCAAGCGGACTCGGAAGAGGCCTTTTGGAGTAAAGAGCTGCAAGGTCTGGAAGAAGGCGAGTATCGGTTGGAGATATCTTCCCAAGATAGCGACGGTCGTTTTTCTCGGGTATTGACTTTGTTCGTCAACATTAACTCCGGCTCTTTGACCACTATTGATAATGTCCAGGTGCCTCCTTCTATCGGAATAAATAAGCTACAGGTTAAAGCCGGTGACCATTTGGCGGTTGCCGGTTTCGGGGCCCCGGAGGTGGAGGTGGAAACCGAGATCAGCTCGACCGATGAAGAATGGGAAACATCGGAAAACACCGAAGCTAACCGCCGGGGCGAGTATTATTATGTTTGGCCGACCGACGAACAACCTCAAGGTGATTATCGGGTTAGAACCCGCAGCCATCACTTAAAGGCCGGAGCAAGCGAGTGGTCTCATGAGATGGAATTTGCAATAGGCGAAGAGGAGTTATTTAACACCGATGAAGAGTGTGTTTTGATCGGTGACATTAACTGTGATCAGCGGGTGGATATCGTCGATCTTTCCATTATCGGGTATTGGTATCAAAAGGAAGATCCGCCGGTTCGCGCTGATCTGACCAACAGTTCGGAGGTAGAGCTCGCCGATCTTAGTATTTTGGCTTATTATTGGACGGAATAAAATGACTTGGAGAAAAAGTTACATTTTGTGCTTGTTAGTGATCGGCTTGTTGCTAAGTCAGTCAGCTTATGGGGCGGTGTTGCTGCCGGAGCCCAAGGAGGGAGAGAACTGGCATCAGGGAGATGAGGTGGAGATGAATGTTTTACTGGATACTGAAGGAAAAAAAGTCAATACTGTGGCCGGCACTTTGCATTATCCTTCGGTGTTACTGGAGCTTAAAAGGATAGCTACCGCCGATTCGGTGATCAAACATTGGGTGGAGTCGCCGACCGCCGAAGGAGGACAAATCGATTTTGCCGGCATTATCCCCGGCGGCTTTGCCGGCCGAGCGGATCCGTTGAGATCCCCGGAGCAAGAACTACCCGGCAAGATACTGACGGCAGTGTTTCGGGTTAACGAGGTGGGTCAAGGAAAGGTCACCTGGAGCCGGGCCGAGTCCTATCTTCACGACGGACGGGGGACCGAACTTTCTACTGCCGGGCGCGAGTTGCAGGTAGTTACCCGCTCAACTCGAGAGGAGGGTCCGCTAGAGCTGTCGGAGCCGGCATCTGCTCTGCGTTTTACTGAGCTTTCTTGGGAGCGGGAGCCCGGTCTTTGGGACGGCCGGCCGTTTATAGTATTTGAAGCGGTGGATGAAAATTACGGCATAGAGGAGGTGCGCTGGCGTTATGCCGGAGGAAAGTGGCGGCAGGCGGAAAGCCCGCTGCTTTTGGAAAGCGATGCGCCGGTCGGAACTATCGAAATAGAAGCCGAGAATACCGCCGGAGAAACGGTGCGCCAAGTGATAGAACCGGAAAGCGATAAGAAAAACGGCCTGTTGCCGGTCCCGTTCGGAGTGGCTGCATTGTTGGTGCTAGCGGTTTTGGCAGCTGTTTGGTTGGTGAAAATGAAATTCACAAGCTTGGCCGGTGTTTTGAGTGGCACGGTAAATTATTTTAAGCGGTGAACAGAGTTCATCGCTAACGTTTTATCTGTTACAGTTTATTTACAATGATTTAATTATTATGAATCGCTCGGGAAATAAAAGAAGATCAGGGTGGTGGCTGTTGTTGGTTGTGGCGGTGTTTAGTCCGTTGCTGGTCTCCGGCGGTTCGCTTTATATCTCCCCATCCGGCGGTAGTTGGGAGGTGGGGGACAGCTGGCAGATAGAGGTAATGGTGGAAAGCGAGGAGCCGGTCAATGCCTTTACCGGAGTGGTAGAGTTCGATGAGTTGTTGGGATCACTACAGATCAACACCGAAAATTCTTTGGTGGACTTTTGGGCGGTAGAGCCGCAGACAGAAGACCGGGAGACCCGTTTTGATGGTGTGATGGTCGGTGATCATTTTGAAGGAGATGAAGGTTTGCTTTGGACGGCTGAAGTGGAGGCACTACAGGCCGGCACCACCACGGTAGGTTTCGCTGACGGTTCGGTTCATGCTTATGACGGACACGGTAGTGAGGTTACCGAAGAGCTGAGGGGGGCTGTTTATGTTATTACTGAAGAAGAAGAGCCGGTGGAGCCCCAGATCGCAACTTTTCCGGTTCAGGAGGTAACCGCGGATTCCGCTTATCTGCGGGGCGAGCTGCAAGATATGGGTATCGCTGATGAGCTGGAGGTCTTTTTCCGCTGGCGGCCCGAAGGAGAAGATTGGCGGGAACTGCCGGGCGAGCTGCGGGAAGAAGTTGGTGTCTTTTCTGGCGAGCTGGAGGGACTGGAGGAGGATACTGTTTATCAAGCAGTTGCTGTAGTTCAATGGGAGGATGAGGAGCGGCAAGGCGATATCGAGGATTTTACTACCGCGCTAACACCTCCGCCGGAAGAACCCGAGGAACCGGAGGAACCTGACGATCCCGAGGATCCGGAAGAAGATCCGACCGCTCCCGGTCGCCGGGAACCTCGTCCCGAGCCGGACCAACCGGAGCCGGACCAACCGGAGATCATAACCCGAGCAACTCGAGAGATCACCACTGAATCTGCTTATCTGCGTGGTGAGTTGCGTGATATGGGCAACGCTGATGAGCTGGAGGTTTTTTTCCGCTGGCGGCCCCGAGGTGAGGATTGGCAGGATCTGCCGAGTGAGCTGCGGGATGAGACGGGGTTATTTGGTACCGAATTGCAGGAGTTGGAAGAGGGGTCTTCCTATCAGGTAGTGGCTATGGCCGAGTGGGAGGGTCAAGAGTGGCAGGGGGGTATTAGAGAATTCACTACCGAGGTAACACTGCCGCCGGACCCTGATCAGCCAGACGACCCCGATGACCCGGAAGAGGAACCGGCGGTGCCGGTCGAAGAACCCGAACAACCCGAGGAGCCGGCACCGGGAACAGCGGCCGAGACGGTGAGGGATGGAGCCCGGGCGGCGGAACGTACCGTGCGACGAACCTTGGAGCAGCCGGCCGGCCGCACGGTTAGTCGGGTGGTTACCACCGGTGGTGTGGCGGCCGGAGGGTTGCTGATGTTCTTGGTATCTTCGGCTTCGCAGCTGCCTTTCTTGCCGCTGCGGGTATGGTTTTTGATCTTGTGGCTGTTGGGTCTGCGCAAGAGGCATCGCCCCTGGGGGACGGTTTATGACAGTGTTACCAAACAGCCGCTGGATCCCGCCTATGTGGTGCTCTATGACCGTCAAGACCCCGATGATCCGCAGGAGATGTCGATTACCGATCTGGACGGTCGTTATGGTTTTTTGATCCGGCCGGGTGTCTACCAAATGGAGGCCAACAAGACCAATTACTCCTTTCCTTCCCGGCGTTTGAAAGGTCATGATTCCGATGTTTTGTATAATGATCTCTATTTCGGTGAGCCGATCGAGGTGAAGCGAGAGGGTGAGGTGGTAGCCCGCAACATACCTATGGACCCGATAGACTTTGACTGGAATGAATATGTCAAGGGCAACAAGAAAATGATGCGTTTTCATAACCGTTATGATTATCTGTTGCAGATAATTGCTGAAGTGGTTTTTTGGCTCGGTTTGACCTTGGCGGTTTTGGTTACGGTGATAACTCCGGTTTGGTATAACATCTTGGTATTTGCTGTCTATATGATATTTATTGCACTCCGGTTAATGGGCTTTCGTTCGATGCCCCACGGCACTATCAGTGACGGCGAAACCGGCGACCCGTTATCTTTTGCTATGCTTCGGGTTTATATGGCCTCCGGACACTCCGAGCAGCAGATCAAAGCCGTGGTCTGCGATGCCGCCGGTAAATACTATTGTTTGGTGGCACCCGGTTATTATTACTACACAGTAGAAAAGAAGAACGAGGACGGAAGTTATACCACTGTTTATACCTCGCCGGCATTCAACTGCAAAAAGGGTTTGATCAGTGACCGGATAGTGGTTTAAGGTTGTGTCCGGGGTAATTTTTACCAAAGTGCCGCCAGTTAAGCGTTACCGACGTGGTTTTCTACAGAAATTTCCTTGGCATAAAAAGAGTGATGGGTTAAAATGGTAGTGTTATAA
>CAYLYL010000030.1:6442-9985 GCA_964388095.1 uncultured Candidatus Saccharibacteria bacterium
CTAAAATCGAGACAGGATTAGAGGGTGTGCAAAGTAAAGGTAAAGAAATAGAAATTAAGCTAGACGGAATTGTGGAACATATCAAGGATATTGAGGATAGGGAACAAGAGATAGAAAAGGCGGGGAATTTAAATCCCGATCAACGAAAAAAATTAAGGAATAAATTAAAACAGCTTAAGGAAGAATATGACGACGCGAATAAAATTTATAAAGACGGGGTTAGAGAACTTAGTGATATGAGTAAGGGTCATAATAATTGATCGACGTAAATTGAAAACTAACCTTTTTAGGAAACAATAATCTAATTAGCCGTATGAGTGATCAGGACGAAAACAGCAACAACAGTTTAATGACTGATGAAGAAAGCCAAGCGCCGAGCGCCGAAGAGCTGGAATCAGAGCTGGATGAGTTGCTCAGTATGGTGGAGGAGAAAAAAAAGGAGGTAAGCAGTTGGCGTAAAGAGGTCAAAAAATTAAAACAAGAGTATGCCGAGTGGGGATTGGATGAAGAGGGGTACGGCGACGCTCAGTCCGAGGAAGATCGGACTCCGGAAGATGTTATACCGCAAGGTTTTGATGATGACGAGGATGGTTATTTTTGATCAGTATCTGATCTATCGGTAGTGGCTTGGTTATCTCATAAATATCGTAGGAATGATAATGCAAGATAATGCAAAGCCGAGTAACCGGATCTTATTTAAAATATATTTTTCATGGTGCGGACTTTAACCATTTAATTTTTAATTATGACCGGAGTTCTGTTTAATATTTTTGCCTGTTTGGTTGCCGGGATCAGCGGGCTGATGGTTTTTTCCCGGATCAGCAAACTGCGCCGCTCACCGGTACCTACTGATTACGGTCGCGGACTGGACTATTTTCTCCTTGCTTTCGGGGTGTTGTGGTTGTTGGTGGCGTTGCGTCTCACTTTTTTCTGGTTTAGTGAAGGTTTGGGCTGGGAATTCTTTGCAAGCTGGGATCAGTTCATTTGGGGTTGGATCGTGGGTCCGTTGACTTATATCCATGTTTTACCTTTATTCTTTTTCTTTGCCTGGTCGTTCTTTGGTTACCAAAGTCATTGGTATCGGATCTTTGTTTCCATATTTGCCTTCACTACTCTGGTTACGGTGGTCAGCTTGTTCATTTGGGAGTTTGAACTACAGGAAGCGTCCAATTGGGGCAGCAAGTATGATGCTCATATTTATACCCATCTTTTGTTCACCGTGACCATGTATCTGCCGGTAGTGGTTTGTATTGTTATTGACCTGATACGGCGTTATAAAAGATGGGCTCGCAACGGTTCGCTTACCGAGCTGCAACTGGCAGGCTTCAACGGCGGTATTTTGTTCTTTGCCGCTATTGCGGTGTCGGACGGTTTGGCTTTGGCCGAGGGGCCGTTTATGATACCGGTGCGAATGGGTATTATGGTATCGGCTTTGATCATCTACTATTTTGCCACTTTGCAGGAGGAGCATTATTATCGCGATCTGTCCAACTCCGGCTGATCGACTGATCTTATCGGGCCGAGTTGATCATAAAAAGCTACAGTAAAAGCTTGGTTGAAACTGTTTTCCACAATTCGATGGTTAGTTGATAACGGCAATATGTTATAATCTCTTGCAAGAGTTATTTGATCCAGTTAAGACCTTTAAACTCTTTTAATAATTAAAACAATAATATGATCCAAACAGGAGTAGCTAAATTTAAAAATGACGATCCTTATCAGGCCGGCTATAAAGCGGGCGAAAGAGCGATGAAGCAGGCGGGCATCGAAGAGTGTGATCTGGTGATCGTACATGCCAATTCCGGTTTTAGTGATTATGAAGCTTTGTTGCGCGGAGTTCGTCAAGCAACCGGTGAAGCACCGTTGGTTGGTTCCTTGGCCGGCGGAGTTATTACTCAAGACGGCTCTGATGAAGATTTTCGTACCTTAGGAGTAATGGTCCTTAAATCGGATCGGGTCAAATTTAAACCGGTTCTGGGGCAAGGTTTGCTGGAAGATTCCGAGGCGGTCGGCAAGAGTATGGCCGAACAGTTGACCGGTAACTGGCCGGAAGATGCCAAAATGTTGCAATTGATACCCGGAGGGTTGTCGGTCAATCCCGATGCGTTGTTTAGGGGTCTGGAGGGTGGATTGCCGCACCAGGTTCCGTTTGTGGGCGGTTCCAGTGGCGGTTTGATGCAGTTCAACGAAACTTATCAGTTTTATAATGAACAAGTATTGACCGATTCGGCGGTCGGGGTGCTATGGTCCGGCGACTTTAAAATGGAAACCGGTGTTAGTCACGGGGCGGTGACCTCGGGGCTTAAAAAGACAATAACCAAAGCGGAAGGCAACAGGATCTATGAATACGACAACGAACCGGCCTTCAATGCATTCTTGGAGTTCGTACCCGGAGCTGAACGGGTGGATCTTCTGACTCAGCGCTCTATCTGTTGGGGTGCGGAGGTTCCGGAAGAGTTAAAGGAGGTCTATGATGAAGACGTGATACTAAGGATCTCGCTGGATGTTAAAGATGATAATTCGTTGATCGTGGCGGCCGAGTGGCCGGAGGGTACCGAGATTCATATTTGTCAACGGGAGTTAAGTAATGTACTGAAAAAAACTGCCGAAACAGCCAAAGATGTTCGAGCCCGAATGCAAGAAAAAGGCGGTGAAAAACCGCAGCTGGTTTTGGATTTTGAATGTATCGGCCGGGCCCAGAATTTCTGGGGCGATGAAGCGGTGCAGAAAATGACCCGCATTGCTCAGGACAACCTAAGTCCCGATGCTCCGTGGCTGGGTTGGTATACCTATGGGGAGATTGCCCCGGTGGGAGAAAAAAATGAATTCCATAACTGGACCGGCGTTTTGGTCGCTATCTATTAAAATTCGGGACATTTTAATTTTAACGAACCTTGATCATTATCAGGTTTGCTTAAATCGGGAATAAAATATGGAAGAATCTCAGCACAATAAAATATCCGAAGCAACATCCAACGCTGTTCAAAGCTCGGGAATAAAGAGTTTGTGGTTTAAACTGAAAGAAGATCCGTCCACAGCCAAAGAGTTGGCCCGCAAAGGTGTTAATTTTTGGCCATTGCCGTTTTGTGCGGTGGATCTTAGCGGACGATTGAAGTATGTCAACGAAGCTTTTGAGAAATTAGCGGAGCTGGGTGCTGATGAACTGACGAATGATCCGCTGCTGAACTTTATTCAGGAACAGGATAAGCTGAGGGACTTTATAGATGAGCTGAAGAAATCTCCGCAAAAGAGATCTCGTCACTTAACCTTTAAGACAGCAGAAGGGGGGCTTAAAACTATGAGCGTAGCCGGCCGGCTGTACTGGGACCCGGAAGTGGGAGCGGAGACCATTTTTTTGGTCTTTTTCGACATTACCAAACAGGTGGAAGTAAAGGAGCAGAAGGAACAAGAGGCCAAGGAGTCTCGGCAACAACTGAAGGAAAAGAACGAGGAGATGCAAAACACCCGTACTGCGCTGTTGAACATTTTGGAGGATATTGACGCGTCTTATAAAGAAGTAAGAGAGGAACGGGCTAAAACCTA
>CAYLYL010000031.1:0-9810 GCA_964388095.1 uncultured Candidatus Saccharibacteria bacterium
ATCGTTTAGGGCCAGGATTACGCGGGTATCTAATCCGCTTCACTCCCCTGGCTTTAGTGTCTCAGCGTCAGGATTACGCCAGTGTGCTGCCTTCGCTTTTGGTGTTCCTCATGAGATCAACGGATATCACCCCTACTCCATGAGTTCCGCACACCTCTCGTATCCTCCAGTCAAACCGTATCCTCTGCCGATTCTCGGTTAAGCCGAGAGATTTGACAGAAGACTAGCTTGACCGCCTACACACCCTTTACGCCCAATAATTCCGGATAACGCTTGGGGCTCACGTGTTACCGCAGCTGCTGGCACGTGATTAGCTGCCCCTTATTCCTGGAGTAACGTCAATAAACTTCCTCCTCCAGAAAAGGTGTTTACACCCCTAAAGGCGTCATCCACCACGCGGCGTCGCTCCATCAGACTTTCGTCCATTGTGGAAGATTCTCGACTGCTGCCACCCGTAGGTGTATGGGCCGTGTCTCAGTCCCATTGGTGGGGATCGAGCTCTCACTCCCCCTAGGCGTCATCGTCTTGGTAGGCCGTTACCCTACCAACTAACTGATACCCCGCAGGCCAATCCGAGAGCGCCGGAGCTTTACCAAACTCTTGAAAACAAGAGCTCGGACTATCAGGTATTAGCCACGGTTTCCCGTGGTTATCCCTGTCTCTCGGGTATGTTCCTACGTGTTACTACCCCGTCGGCCACTGCCCCGAAGGGCCGTTCGACTTGCATGCCTTATCCACGCCGCCAGCGTTCATCCTGAGCCAGGATCAAACTCTTAAATTAAGGATTAAGAGAATGTCTGTCACCTTTGATTTGGTGAGCCAGTCCCTTCCCTTGCAAGCAAGGAGGCGGGATGCTCACTTTCGCAACCAATCGCTTACGCTCTTGGGCGAAAATGGCAGATCAAACTCTTAAATTAAGAAGACTAAATTTTTTAAGCCCATAAGGGCGAATAAAATTTCGTTGTCTGAATTGTGCCCAGCACTAATTTTACCTTTGAAACTGGGTGGTAATTAAAAGTTGGTCAATAATAATAAACCTTTAATTAGATTAAATTTCAGAAGTAAAATTAGTGCTGGACACTGAAAATTCATAGTCGCCTTGCGGCTCCTTGAATTTTCGCGGGAACGGAACAAAACAAAAAGTACTATATTAGACAGTAGCTTTAAAACATTCCCATCCCGGCTCTTTTTGGTGGTCAACTTTAAAGCTGACCGAAATAGACGGTTTTAATTCTAGATACATAACTATCTTATTACGCTATTCGATTTTCAAAGAACCCGACCACTCGTTTCATCCTTAACTTCTCACTACAGTGCCCTATTATATACATTGACCATTAAATGTCAACAGTTGGTGGTTCCCAAATTACCCTCCGGCAAAAAACTCGCAAAAACGACCACCAAGAAATGACCGCCGCTTTTTCAGATCCGAGATCAAAACCTTGATGGTTTGTTGGGACCTACGGGATCATTTTCCGGCTGCCGTTTTCAATCGCTGTTTTTCCTCCAGTTCTACAATTATCGGACTGGCTAAAAAGATCGAGGAATAGGTTCCGGCCACCACTCCGGTTATCAATACTAGCGCAAAATACTGAGTAACTGATCCGCCGATCAGGTATAGAGCTCCCAAAACGAACAAAGTGGTCAAGGAGGTATTTATAGAACGAGTATAAGTTTGCTTCAAGCTGCGCCCTACCGTTTCCTCAAAAGGTTCCTCCGTCTCGTTTTCTTCATTGTTACGCAAATTCTCTCTCAAACGATCAAACACCACAATAGTATCATTGACCGAGAAACCCAAAATGGCCAGCAAAGCGGTCACGAACAGCACATCGATCTCGGCCCCCAGCCAATACCCCAATACAGCGAATAAACCCACCGGGATCAATATGTCATGTACCAAAGCCACGATCGCGGTAACACCGTACTTCCAGGAAGATACCGGGTAGGATACTTGACGAAAAACATAAGCGATGTAGAGAATAATAGCCGCAATCACCACCACTATAGCAACCAGTGCTTTATTCCTAAGCTCTTCACCCATAGAAGGTCCGATAGAACTGCTTCTTTTTTCTTCGGCTTCGTAACCGTCGAAAGAAAGCGCCTGGACAAGAGTGCCGAACTCTTCCTCTTCCAGCTCCGAGGTTCGGATAATATAGGAATATTCTCCGGCCTGCTGAATAGTGAAGCTCCGTTCCGGATAAACTCCTTTGGCTTGCTGTTCAATCTTTTCCTGCTCGGGTACTTGCCCTTCCTGATAAGCAACCTCCAGCATGGTGCCGCCGGTAAACTCAATACCCCAATTAAGACCCAGAACTCCTATCAACACCAGAGAAGCCAGAGCCAGAAAAGCTGATAGTCCTAAAAATATTTTTCTGAATTTAACTACGAACATATTATCTAATTATCTTTAATCGGTGCCGCCTTGCTTAAACCGGAGTTAAAAAGAACTCGCAACACCCGCGCCTCGTGCTCGGCGGTACAGGCTAAAAGGAAAGTACGGGTTACCGAAATAGCGGTAAGCATACTGACCAAAATACCCACAAAAAACACCAGCGCAAAACCCTGCACCAAAGAAGTACCGAACCAATAAAGTATGATCGCGGTTATCATACTGGAAACATTGCCGTCCCGGATCGACAACCAAGCGCGTGAAAAGCCGTCCGCGATAGCTTCCCGCAGCGGTTTGCCGTTTCTAAGCTCCTCCTTCATTCGCTCGTAGATCAACACATTGGCGTCCACCGCCATTCCGATCGACAGGATAAAACCGGCGATACCGGCCGCCGTTAAAGTCACCGGAAGAAGTTTAAAAAGCGAGAGCATAATAACCAGATACAACCCCAAAGCCGCTATCGCCAACAAGCCCGGCAAGCGATACCAAAGAAGCAGAAAAACAGCCACCAGCATCAAACCCACTACGCCGGCCAATACCCCTCCTTCCAACACATCCTGGCCCAGCGTGGGACCGATGGTCTCGGTCGACATAAGTTCAATGTTGACCGGCAAAGCGCCCATCTCCAGATCTTCGGCCAGATCGCGGGCTTGTTGCATAGTAAATCCGCCGGATATGGTCGCCTCCCCGCCCCGGATAACTTCCCGGATCACCGGCTGCGAGATCGGCACTCCGTCCAACAGAATAGCCAACGGCTCTCCTTGGTGTTGCTGGGTTATCTCTCTAAATATCCGCGTTCCTTCACGATCAAATTCCACTATCACCATATGCTCTCTGGTGGTCGGGTTCATTTCATAACGAGCACCGGCCACCATACTGCCGTCCAGTTCAGTTCTCTGAAAAATATCGTCCATCACCCCTTCTTCTGTTTCTTCTTCCGGCTCTTCTGCTTTCTCTTCGATATCCACCGATTCTTCGTCATTGACCTCTAGCTCATTTTCCGGAGTTATCTCCTCCGCCTGATCCTGGTCTATTAAGGCGAACTCCAATAGCGGCGTTTTGCCGATAGTTTCCACCGCTTCCTCGAGATCGGTCACTCCGGGCAACTCTACTATCAGCCGATGTTCACCGCCGCCCGCCAAACCGCCGCGCTCAACCTGAACCAACGGTTCAGACACTCCCATTCCGTCTACTCGTTGTTCGATCAACGACCGCAACGAGTTCATCCGCCGTCTTTGCTCCTGCGGATCGGTGATCCCTGTCATATCGGCCTCGTATATCAACTGAGCCCCTCCCTGAAGATCCAAACCCAACTGAAAAGGAAAACGTGCCAAACCCACCGGTCGAACTTCTTCTCCGGCATCTTCTTTTTCTTTAACCTCTTGAGCTGCCTGCTCGGAGGTCGTTATAAAATAACCACCCAGAACCAACAGGACAAGCAAACAGACAGAAATTATCCGGTATTGATTTATGGTCATAATTTAATACTTAATTCGCCCCCTATCCTAACTTATTAAGCCTTAAATGGCAACTTGTATCGGGTTTTCTGCGACTTTCTGCATCGGTCCCGCCTAAGCTCGCCTGTATTGTTGGGTTTTAGCATTTCATACCGCCGCCGATCACCGCACCACAAAATTCATTGCCGATATAATACCACCTTTACAACAAAACTAAACGGTAAACTTACCATTCTCATAGATCACCTCTTCCCGGCCGTCGGACATTGTGGCCGTCACTCGCCGTCGAGTAGTGGACATTATATCGGTATGGACTGAAGAATCATTGAAACCCAGCTTTTGCCAATCACTTTTCTTCATTTTAGCCGGATCACCGGTATAAGCATCAGAATAGGATTTACCTAAAGCAATATGAGTATTGCCCTGCGAACCGCCCACATTTTCGTCAAACAAAGTCTCGGCCATGAACTTCTTGATCCGTGACAGACGTTTGTCGGTCAGCGAGAACTCGCCCACTTTATCCGCCCCCGGAGTATTTATCATCTTGCGCAGCAGCTCCTGATTCTGAGAGGCCCGGGAGCTCACCACCTTCCCGTTCTCAAACTCCAACTCGATACCTTTGATCAAATTGCCGTAGCGATACAGCGGTTGGTTAAATCGAATCCAGCCCTCGGTACCGCGCCAGTCCGGTGAAGTAAAAACTTCAAAACTCGGAATATTACGACCGCTGCCGCCCATCCACCGTCGTTGCTCCCCTAATTTTATCCATAGATCGACATCTTGTCCTTCTATATGCAACCACTCTATCGGCATATTAGAAAGTTTTTCTCGCATTTCTTCTATCGAGGAACCAACCTTTTTCCATTCCGCTACCGGATCTTTCTTGTCCAGATAACAGGCCCGGATCACCTCCCGCCAGTACTCCTTCAGGGAAAGCCCGGCCTCTTCGGCCATAGCCGGCGTGGGATAAAGCGCCAGTGTCCAGGTGAACCTTCCTTGATTCTCCTTCTTCCTCAACCAATCACTAAGAGGACGCATCACCTCGCCTCGACGCATTATCTTGCCGGGTTCCGTTCCTTTAAGCGCTTGTTTGTCAGCTTCACTTAAGATCATAATATTGTGATCGATCTCCTCGGCTATACCCTTAAGGTATTTGCGGGGAAAATAATCTATCTGGTGATCATCGGCCTGTTCAAAAAAAGTGCGAGAGAAATTATACGGGGCGACATCGTCGGGCCGAAAATCAGCTATCATTTGAGCCCCTGAAGACAACAGCTCCTTGAATAACGCAAAGTATAGCGGTTTGGCCGACTCCGAAGCCGTAACTCGGACCACTTCTCCTTTTTTGACCCCCGCTCCGCTATTTAACGCATAGCGAACCAGGACTTGAGCATACTTTTGTAAAGTTCTGTCTGACGGTTGATACATAATATCTAAATTAAAATTTCTGTTAAATTACTTTTGAGTCTCTTGTTTACTCTTGCGACCTCCGATAAAAAGATAACGCAGCTTGGCGCCGATTACCCGCAGATCCATAGCCAAAGAACGGTTCTTCAGATAATAGAGATCATAAGAAAGCATCAACGAAGCTTCTTGCTGCTCGGTTCGGCCGCCGCCCGCTGTTTCCCGACCCCACTGCCAAAGACCGGGACGGATCAAATGACGAACGTTATAATAAGGAATGTCTTGCTGATTTCTCTCTACCTCTTTGCGCCCCACCGGACGCGGCCCGATCAGCGACAGATCACCCCTTATTACATACCAGAACTCCGGCAGCCGACTCATTCCCCAGCGATGCAAAAACTTGCCCACTTTACCAACCTCCTCATTGCTTCCCAGGGTAGTAAATAACGGAAGCTTCAAGTGATGATTATTCATCCCCACGCATTTGCGCCATACCACCAACTTCTTAACCCCTTCCAACCTAAAAGAAAGATAGATCAACGGGTAAGACAACAGAAACAACGCTCCCAACAATAAACCGCCCGCTATATCAATTCCCCTTTTTAGAACATCATAGGGTGTATGCAAAGCAATAGAAATGTTCTCTAAAAACCAATTATAATGAAAGGCCGACAACGGCACCCGCTCAAAAACCTCCTCGTACATTCCCTGCATATCAACGAACCTCACCTTGTAGAACATCAGATTATACAGATAAGGCAACACCGCCTCTATTTGCTGATGCCTGAGATCGGCTCCGATAATACCCACCTCTTCGGAATAAACCGGGGCCAGAACCTCTTCTCTAATATCAATGGAATCCACCTTATCCAGATCTATCGAGGAAATGAACCTAAATCCGTGGATCGGGTTGTTATTTACCTCCTCTTTCAATTCCTTCATCTCCGGTCCGCTGCCGATAAGCAATGCTTGTCGCCGATCCTGACCGCCCAGAACAACATCCCGCACCTTCATTCGCCAGAAGTAAAAAACAAAGAAACCTACCACGAAATAAAGAACCAGAAAAAGCCGCGACATTATCTCCCATGGTCCGAAATAAAAGAAAAGAGCAGCCACTAAAAAATTGGCGATCCAAGAATAAAGCACCAACTCCGGCACTCGGTGTTTAAGCACTAAAATACCCTCATTATATAACCCGGCAATAAAGAAGATCACCAGAAACAGAGTGAACAAAGCGCCGAAATCAACCCCCAACTCCAGTAAAACTTCCCACTCGGGCCAAGAAAAATACCATAACCACAAAGAAACCCCCAAAGCGATACTCAACACCAAAACGTCGCCGATCACCAAAAAGAGATCGCCTTTTCTATCATACGCCCTTCTGATCCAGCGTTTTATGGTTGAGATCATATTGGGATCAATGCTCAATTATAACGGTAGAGCTTCACTCTCTACTTAACTACATCATACACCAAATTACCGCTGAAACCAAAATTTAATAACTAAAAACCGATTTTTCATCAACA
Organism: uncultured Candidatus Saccharibacteria bacterium; assembly: GCA_964388095.1. Lineage (GTDB taxonomy): Bacteria > Patescibacteriota > Minisyncoccia > Phycocordibacterales > CSBR16-193 > CAYLYL01. The sequence continues at coordinate 6,777 of CAYLYL010000031.1, forward strand.
GCTCTCCGGTTCGGTTCGCCGGAATGATAGTACCAACTCAAAGATCGGGACTGGATACATCAAGATGACTTTCTCTCATCATATCTTCCTTTCTCAACACCTTTTTGTACCCCCTCATACTCATAAGAATACCCAGGGCAACAAAGGATACCAACAAGTGACTTCCTCCGAAGCTCATAAAAGGAAGAGTGGTACCGGTAACCGGCAACATACCCACATTAGCTCCCACGTGAATAAAAAGATGACTCATAAAAAGAATAGCCACGCCTATAGCAAAAAAGGTCTCAAAATTGGTGGCCCCCAACCAAGCGATCTGCAAGATCCGCCAAATGATAATACCCTGAAGAACAAACAATACAATAACCCCGACAAACCCCCACTCCTCGGCAAAAGCGGCAAAAATGAAGTCGGTCTCATGCTCCGGCAAGAACTCCAAACGGGACTGAGTTCCGCGACCGATACCCTTGCCCCACAACTGACCGGAGCCCACCGCAATGGTTGATTGTTGTATATGATAATCACTACCCTCCAAGTCGGTATAGGGCTGAAAAAAGGTAGCCACCCGATCTCGCTGATGGTCCTCCAAAGCAAAAGCCCACATTCCGCCGAATATCAAAAGCCCCCCGGCTAAAACAATGAACAGTTGTTTTTTGGGAATACCGGATACCAGTATCATTCCAAACCAGATGAAAGCCAATATCATAGCCGTTCCCAGATCCGGCTGAAAAAATATCAACAAAAAAAGGATGCCGGTATATGCCCCGGAAATTACAATATGCCTAAAGTGTGCGATCTCCACATGCCGTCGGGTAAAATATTTAGCCAGCAAAATAACCAAAGCCAGTTTGGCGAACTCCGAAACCTGAAAGGTTATTCCTCCAACCTCTAACCATCTCTGTGCGCCTTGTATGGTCGCTCCGGTAGCCAACAAAACAACCAATAAAACACAAACGGATAAAAAAATGAGCATCACCACCCCGCTCCGACGCAGAAAACGCATATCCACCAAACTAAGCCCGAAAAAAACAACCAATCCTACCGCCAACCAAACAAGCTGTCTTTCAAAGAACTGTGATTCTCCACTAAAGGAATACATAGTGACCAAACCCAAAAAAACCGTCGCCAGTACCGCGCTTATCAATATCCAGTCTATGTTCTTTATATCAGGCAACATACTGACTTCTAAATTTATCATTACAGAGACATCCGGTGTTGTTCAGCTTCGGTAAAACCTACCGAACGATCCCGACCTAACGGAACCGCCGCATCTTTCTATTTCTCCAGATCTTGACGGTCTTAAAAAGACAAAGGTTGGGGTATTACCCTAACATCCAGTGAGGGTTCTCGGCACATTCTTTCGGCTATACTACCAAAAGCCGCTTCGTCATTTTCTTCCAATGAATAAACCTCCACCTGATTGGAAAGATTCCAGTCCGAAGGTTCCATCAATGCTCCTTCAGTTTGTAAAATATACAGGAAATCAGCCCGAACATCCAGTTCCTGAATAAAGGAACCCCAGCCGTCATCGGTCCGATCTCCGGGTTCGGCAAACACCGCCACTGCCGTCTGCCGTTCTTGTTTGCTGCTCTGCAGCAGATCTGACACCGCTTCCAATGACGCCTCCCGAAAACCCTCGCTATCCGCGCTCGTCAACTCTTGCCGCCCGCGCTGACGTGACACATCGCGATAAAGTAATTCATCACTATCTATACCCAGCCACCCGATACGAACCGTGCCGAACAACTCCTCTACCGAAGGCGAAATAACACGCTCGATCTGCTCACTGTCCTCGGCCAGCCGAGGCGAAACCAGATAATAAATGTCGTGGTCGATCTCGCACCGTCTGGCAGTTTCAAAAGGCCTGGGCCAGGTAAAGGTCAGATCTCGTCTTTCATCTTCTGCCAACCTATCTATTTCGGTACGTGATAATCCGATCAAATTATCATGAGCCGAATCATAAACCTCGGCAATAAGCTCTATATCGGAAACCGTGAAAAATCCCGAGTTATGAATTATCGCATACACTCTCGGATCACGGGTCGGTTGCTCGGTTCTCAGATCTTCCACCTCCAGTTCGGGCAGATTAGACACCTCTCCCTTATTCCAACTCTCATTTTGCCAATTCAAGACAGTGAACTCCGGCTCTTCCGGCAATGAGATCCGATAGGACATAATACGAAAGTAACTATCGGACGGAACTGCTCGACGACCGCTTTCGGTGGCTATCAATTCCCCTCTTTTATTATAAAAAGCAAATTCATACTCCGCCTCGGGAGAATAAACATCACGCCCCACCGAAGAAATGTGTGCGATTGCGTGATAGTGACCGGTACCGGTCTCCAAAGAACGAGCCCACAAGATCAGAGGTTCATCTATTTCCGGTGCCTCCATCTCAGGTTCCGGCATAATAAAAACAAAAAAGATCCCCGCTCCTATCAGCAAAAAAACCGTAAAAACGCCGGTCGTAATGATTAATTTTCGACGCCGTGCCCATTTGGTCATATTGCTTACATCATAACAAAAAATTGAAAGTGTTTCACTTATTTAAGTTGCAACAACAAAACTCCCTCATTTGCCAAGGCAAATGAGGGAGTTTTTGTAGAATACTTCGGATGCAAAATGCTCGGCATCGACCTACCCAGCCCCAGTTTAACCGGTGATATCTTTTGGTAATCGCAAGTTTTTCTTGCTTCAAACCCCAGACTAAATAATAATAAGAGTCCTCAGTTAAACTAGAGCTGGGCATGCTTTCGCCTCAAAAGACCATAATCAGCGTTAAGAAAATTAACTCTGACCCGGACACCAATTTTTCTTTGACTTGTCGTTACTGTTCCTAGCACCTACCTACTTTCGCCCTCGAAAGGACTATCATCGGCTCAAGCGGGCTTAACTTCCGTGTTCGGAATGGGAACGGGTGTGACCCCGCCGATTAGGCACTAGGAACACTAATGACAAGTTAATTGGTGTGCAAATAAAAATGGGAACGGGCCTACCGAGCACCATATTGGGGCTTGGTTTACCGAGCACCATATTG
>CAYLYL010000032.1:0-9291 GCA_964388095.1 uncultured Candidatus Saccharibacteria bacterium
GATTTAACAAATTAAAATATTACTATTAACAAACTTTATTATGGAAGAACAACAAAATGGTTCCATACTCAAGAATCGCTGGGGCAAATTGAAGGGGTGGATGAGTCGGCATAAGCCGGCAACAGCGATCCTGGCTATTGTATTGGTTGTGCTAATTGCATTAACAGCATTGGGAGTTATGTCTTGGATGAGTACCACTCTCTCTACTCGCGATACGGCAGAAATGAAACCGTTGAGTTATGATGATGCAGCCCCGGAAGAAGCTGCCATTTCACCATCGGAGCCGAGAGAGATAGCAGAAAGGGATGTCGCAATGGAGACCGATAGGCCCTTGGATGCTGATGAAGGGGTGGATACTGATGACATACCGGGGGTTGAGATCAAAGAGGCCGGATTAAGAGCCGAAAGTGAACAAGCTGCTTCGGACGAGGAGTTGGTGCGTGATATTACTGAACGTTATAACGGCTATATAGAAAAAAGCGATAAAAGTGAAGATGAGCGTCGGATCAGGATCAGTATGATCGCTCGGGTACCTTCCGGATCATTCGAGGAATTCTTGCTTGAACTGCGAGAAGAGCTGGAGCTGGAAGAGTATAATATTAGTGACTACCGTATAGAAACCGAGGCAAGAGAGAGTGAGCTGGAGATCATTCGCGAAATGCAGGAGGCGCTACAAGAGATCCGGCAGGAAACCCGGGAAATGGAGATCGGCGAAGAACGGATCAGGTTGCTGGAAGACATAGTAGAAAGGCAAAAGAGATATCGCCAACAGGAAGAGAATATTTTGCAACAGCTGGATAAGGTTCGCTATCGCGGGAAAATGGCCACAGTCAATGTGGTGATAACGGAGGATATCAAAGCTTCGATTTGGCCGGAGGATCTGGGGGAAAGTTTTCGTCGGGAGGTGAAGAGTATGGTGGAGGAAGTGGTGAGTATCGGTATCAATATCTTGACCTCTACTTTAGTTATATTGCTTTCTGTAATTCAGTTTTTGATCTATGTTTTGGTGGTCATTATTCCGATCTGGATAGTGGTACGATTGCTGTGGCGGGCCTTTAATAAACTTTATCGCTAACAAAAAGCTTGCTCGGTACTAAATTAGTGTAGAATCAGTTTTCCACCCCGTCGTTTAGGTAAACGGCGGGGTGTTTTTGCTAGTTCTTGGTGGTTTTATCGAAAATTGTTAAAATGAAAAACATGGAGAGCTATTATCCGCAACCACCGTTTGATCACCAAAGCCAAAACTGGCCCGGACTTGATGAAGAGATGCGTCCGCAACCGCTCTTTAAGGGAGCGGATTATCGTCCCGCCGAAAAGCTGCGCGGTAAAATGGCGTTAATCACCGGCGGAGATTCCGGTATTGGGCGAGCAGTAGTTTACCATTTTGCTCGCGAAGGAGCGCAGGTGGCTTTCACTCATCTTCCCGCAGAGAAACGGGATGCCGACTCCTTGGTCAAGGAAGTTGAAGCTCTGGGAGAAAAATGTCTCAGTCTGCAAGGAGATCTGGGCGAAGAAGAGTTTTGTCATCGGGCGGTGGATGAGACTTTTCATCAGTTCGGGAGTTTAGATGTGGTGGTCAACAATGCTGCTATAATGTGGCGAGGAGGGGAGATGGCAGAGTTCAACGCCGAGATCTTGGAGAAACATTATCGGGTTAATGTCCTTAGTTATTATTACGTAACTCAGGCCGCTTTGGATCATATGACCTCCGGGTCGGCTATTATCTATACCGGTTCCATTACCGGGTCGCGTGGCGGCGGCACTGCCGTTTATTCCGGTACTAAAGGAGCTATTCACGCATTGACCAAATCTGCAGCCCGCGAGTTAATGCCGCGAGGTATTCGAGTTAACTGTGTATCGCCGGGCCCCACCTGGACCCCGCTACAGGCGGCATATCGGACAAAAGAGGAAATGGTTAATTATGGCCATAAAAATCCCATTGAGCGTCCGGCGCAACCACAAGAGTTGGCTCCGGCTTATGTTTTTTTGGCAGATCAAGCTCAATCTTCTTATATTACCGGAGAGATAATATTCGTCACCGGCGGAGATGTGGCTCGATGATCTTGTTTCAATAAGGTTTTATTGAAATATATCGGGAAAAAGGACAATTATATTGTATTAATGTGTTATAATAAAAAAGTTATTGGGGCAATTAATTAAAATTAAGCTAATAGTAATTTATGAAACATATCTATATTATAGCAGCAGTTATTGTGGTAGCTGTAGCGGGAGTTTATTTATGGGGTCAGTTCGGTGAACCGGCCGATCCGGATCGGAGTCAAGAGGATATTGATATTTCCTTGAATGACGAACAAGAGGAAGAAGAGGAGGAAACAGACGAGGATGATAGAGATGAGGACGAGGAAGAGGAAGAAGAGGAACCGGAGTTCGTTACTTCTCGAGTTATCGGACCTTCAGCCGATGGTTATGAAATAACAGCTTACAGTTACGGATACGGCGATCGGGAACTTTTGTTGATCGGCGGGATACACGGCGGCTATTCGCCGGGTACTGTCATTACTGCTTATGAAATGATGGATCATTTGGAAAACAACCCGGAATTGGTACCGGAAGATGTTCGGGTGACGGTTGTACCGGTACTTAACCCGGACGGACTGGCTGAAGTGGTAAAGGATCCCGAAGCAAAGATCACAGCTGCCGATATCACCGATCATCGGGAAGCCGGAAGGTTCAATCGCAACAACGTTGATCTTAATCGTAATTTTGACTGCAACTGGCAGAGTACCGGCTTATGGCGAGAGCGAGAAGTTGATGGAGGTAGTGAACCGTTCTCGGAACCGGAGGCGCAAGCTTTAAGAGAATATGTGCTTAATGATCGGCCGGAGGAGGTAATAGTATATTATGCTGCCGGCGGTGCGGTTTATAGTGCGTCTTGTAACGATTCAGCCTCAGCGGACAGCGAAGAGTTAATGAATGTCTATACCGAAGCTTCCGGTTATCCGGCAGCCGGTTTATTTGAAAGTTATCAACTTTCCGGCGATGCCGCCGATTGGTTGGCCAAGGAGGGTGTGACCACAATAAGCGTGCTGTTAAGCGATCATATTGAAGCGGAGACAGAAAAGAATCTGCGCGGTTTAGAGGCGGTTCTTGAGCGATATTAATAAAAGTCATGAGATTTGGAGAATTAAAGATCGATAAAGTATTGATAGTTACCATGGTCCTGATGATACTGATGGCCGGTCTGCTGATATATTACATTCAGCAGATGCCGGAAGTGAGCCCGTCACAACACAATAATTTATATAGCGAGGAGTTATTGGAGGAGGATGAAACGGAACCCGAGCCGCCGAAATGGCCGGAACACCGGGTTGTCGGTCATTCGGTAGAGGGGCGCGAGATCGAACTTTATCGATTTGCTCATAGCGATAACTCGGAAGAGGAACTGAAGGAAATTTTGCTGGTCGGGGGAATACACGGCGGTTATGAATGGAACTCGGTGCTTTTGGCTTACCGTTTTATCGATCACCTTAAAGAGAATCCGGAGTTCGTGCCGGAGGATGTTAGTGTTGTTATTGTTCCATCAGCTAATCCGGACGGGGTCTATAAAGTGATCGGAGAGAGCGGCCGTTTTGATCCGGAGGATGCGCCGTCGGTGGAGGAGGCCATGCCGGGCCGTTTCAATGCCAATGAGGTGGACATTAACCGCAACTTCGACTGTCGCTGGCAACCGGAAAGCACCTGGAGAGAGCGTACTATCTCCGGTGGCAGCGAGCCGTTCTCGGAGCCGGAAACCCGGGTGATCCGTGATCTGGTTATAGAAAACCAACCCCGGGCGGCGATATTTTGGCACAGCGCGGCCGGCGCGGTGTACGGTTCGGAATGCGGTGAAGGTTTGTTGCCCGAGACCCGCGATATTTTACACCGCTACGCCGAAGCATCCGGTTATCCGGCAGTGGAAACCTTTGACTATTATGAAGTAACCGGAGCGGCTGATGATTGGATGGCCACTATCGGAATTGCCGGTTTTACGGTGGAGCTTACTACCCATCAGGATCCGGAATGGGATAGAAATAGGGCCGGTGTAGAGGCAGTTCTGAATTATTACTCCGAGTAAATAGATGATATGGAGCAGGTAGTAGAACTTGTAAAAAAACTGGAGATCGAATACCAACTTTTCTCTCATCCGGCGGTTTTTACAGTGGAAGAATCGCGTGATCACCGGCCGCCGGTAGAATGCGGCGAGACCAAGAATCTCTTTTTGCGTAATCGGCGCGGTGACCGCCATTATTTGGTAGTAATAGAAGCTGACAAGCAACTTGATCTCAAACGACTGGGTGAGCAGTTAGGAGAAAAGGTCGGTTTTGCCAGCCCGGAACGATTGCAGAAATACCTTAACTTAACACCGGGCTCGGTTTCACCTTTCGGGTTGATCAATGATGAGAACAATGAAGTGGTCTTAGTGGTGGACAAGCGTCTTCTGAAGGAAGAGAGAATAGCTTGTCACCCCAATGACAACACTTACACTATAGTGCTTAATACCTCGGACTGGCAGAAAGCAATGGAGTATTTGGGTAATGAAATAAGAGAATCGGATCTTGATCATTGATAGAAGATACCGATAGATCGTTATGTTATTACTCCATTGATCAAGATGTAGGGATCTTTATTAATACTTGATCAAAACTTTATACTAGATAATAATGACTATTTTATCGGAATTAGTTAGTCAGTATTCTAAACGTCCGTTATGGGCCCGTAAAGGCTACGGCGGCCGGGTGTTGGTGGTTGGTGGTAGCAGAAAGTATTCGGGTTCACCGATCTTTAACGCAATGGCCGCTCTGCGAGCCGGAGCCGATCTGGTGACCTTAGCAGGTCATCCGCGGGCTATGGATGCTGCTGCAAGTTACGCGCCGGATCTGATAACGGTGCCCTTAAACAGCGAGCTTTTGCCTCATCATCTCGGCGAGATAAGGGACCTGGAGGGGCAGGCGGACGCTTTGGTTATCGGCGGCGGACTAATGAGACAGGAAGAAACCTATAGAGCCATCAGAGAGATCATTACTGCTTCGGATCTTCCTATGGTAATTGACGCCGAGGCTATACGGGCGGTAGCCGAACAACCGGAGATATTGAACGGTAAAAAAGCGGTAGTGACCCCTCACGATGAAGAGTTTCGGGTATTGACCGGTGAATTACCGGAGCCGGAACTTACCGGTCGGGAGCGGAAAGTTTCGTTTTATGCCGCTCAAATAGGTGCGGTGATATTACTGAAGGGTCATATTGATATTGTCTCGAACGGAGCGCAAACGGAGCTTAACAATAGCGGAACTCCGCTTATGACCAAAGGCGGTTTAGGGGATGTTTTAAGCGGTATTTTGGCCGCTTTCTTGGCTCGCGGTATGGCTCCTTGGCAGGCGGCGCTGGGAGCCGCTTATGTTAACGGCCGGGCCGGCGAATTGGCGGCCGAACATTACAACGAAGGAATGATAGCCGGTGATGTGTTGAACTATATCCCGGAGGTTTTTAAAGAGTGGCAAGGTGAGGGTCGATAAATTGTTAAAATAACTCTCGGGGGTCAATTAGATCTTTTTCCAATACCGCTTGATATATCTCCGGTCCTGAGATCTCAAGGTTATGATCTTTTCGGTATTGTTTGAACCTTAGAATGGTCTCGCGCTGTTCGGGAGTTAAAGTGATGCGGCTGATATCCAACTTTCCTCGGTCACGGTTAGCTTCGGTTTGGCTGATGAACCAAATATCGAATTTCCAGCGCTCCTTATTGATCCGGGTTTTGAGTCCCAAGTATTTGCCGTAGGGAAACTGTTCTCCCAGTCGCGGGTCGTCCCAGTCCGCTTTAATGAACATACTGCGGAATTCGTCGTGGCATGTATCGTGAATATCTTTTAAGATAACAAATATCAGGTCCTGACTGAAACTCTGATCATTGATCACTTCAATATCAATGTCGCCGTCAAGCATTACTCGGCCGGCGTAGGCCCCCTTGAACTCTACCCGGCCGTACTTCTGAAGTACCGGAACAAGTTGTGATCGCTGCAAGAACTTATCAGCTATATCAAGATATTTATCGCCGGTTGCTATTAAACTCATTACTGTTGATTATAACATAGCAGCTCGCTGTTCATTCGGTTAAAACAGTCAAACCGCAAATGTACCTTTTGAACAAAAAGACAAAAGAACGTTGATTTTTTTTGTAAATAGAGTAGAATTTAGTTATCGGTTAAAGAACCGGAAGTTGGCAAAATAAATTATTAACTAATATTAAAAAATATGAAGCAAATATCAATTATCATAGTCGCTATTGTTATAATCGGCGGCTTGTTCTATGCCATGAGCATAGCCGAAGATCCGGAACCGGCACCGGAGATCACGATGGAGGAAGCCCAAGAAATAGCAAGTGACTGGATGGAAAATCAAGCACCGACTTATGTTTTTGACGGTTCGGAGCTTAATTTGCAAGATAGTCGCGAGATAAGCGAGGGTCAATATGAATTCACTTTCAGTTTTCAGTCCGCGGCCGCCGGTTACGGAGACCGTTCTGATGAAATGGCCGCTCAAGTTATAACCGACCATACTACGGTAGTAACTGTCGAGAACGGAGAGGTGGTCGAGGCAATTACTGATGAGGTATATTCGGAATTTCGTGATGAAATGTTGGACGAAAACGGAGAAGTTGATGAAATGACGGTATCGGTATATTTCATTATGGTTGATGACGGCCAGGAAGACCTAACTGCTGTCGAGCGTGTAGTTGACGCCTCCGCTCCTGCCCGCGGAGCTTTGGAAGAATTGTTGGCCGGTATCACTGCCGAGGAAGAGGGGGAAGGGCTTACTACCGCTATCAATGAAGGGGTAGTTATAAATGAATTAACCATTGAAGACGGTGTAGCTCGTGTAGATTTTAGTTCGGAATTAAACGAAGGTGTAGCCGGTTCAGCTACTGTTATGGCCATCAGGGATCAGATCGAAGCCACACTTTTACAGTTTGATACTGTAGATGAAGTGGTTATCAGTATAGAAGGCGAAAGCGAGGAAATACTGCAGCCGTAATAGAAGTATAGTTAAAAAAACCGCCCCTTCTTGTTCCAAGCGGGGGCGGTTTGACGTTATTGACGATCTTATCATTGCTTAAACGGTTCAAAAGTATTACATTAAAAACCGAGCTATGAAAACAGTGATTACTTATGCGTCGATACATCACGGTAATACCAAAGCAATTGCTCAAGTAATGGCCGAGGAATTGGAGGTTAAGGCGAACAGTTTCTTACAGATGTCAAAGGATGAGATTTATAGTGCCGATCTGGTTGGTTTCGGTTCCGGAGTGTATTACGGGATTTTTCACCGCGGATTAATAAGTTTGATCCAATCTTGGCCTCCGGCTGAAGGCAGGAAAGCGTTTGTTTTCTCGACCAGCGGAGTAAAGAGATTTCCGTTAATTAATCGAGCCCATCAGCATATTAAAAGGGAGCTTGATAAAAAGGGGTGGGAGGTAGTGGGTGAGTTTGACTGCCGCGGGTTTGATACTTATAGTGTGTTAAAGTTATTGGGAGGAATGAACAAGGGACGGCCCAACGAACAGGATAAACAGCAGGCAAGACAGTTCGCGCGGCAATTAAAAGAGCAAATAAATTTACCCCAAACAACAACTAATGAGTAAAAAACAGCTGGAAAAGGAAATACGAGAGATCTTTGCGGTGTTACAGTCCGGCAACTCTGCTGAAGTGAAAAAGGCCAAAAAAGATCTAAGGGAGCTATGGTACCAAAATCCGCAAGATTTTCAAAAACTGTCGTTGTTATTTAAGCAACTCCTGCGAGAGCTTCAGGGTCACAGCGATCCCAGAAAACGGGCTGATATGATATCAGGTCTGAACCTTTTTTTCCTTGCCATGGTCAGGAAGGAGTTTGATACGGTAACTGAATTCATTTTATATAATATAACCGATACCGACGGACGGGTGAGAGAGGCCGTTCGTCACATTTCTGCTTGGATGTTGGTTGAGGCCTATAATGATGAACCGGGACCGAAATCAGTTACCAAGGAAGGTGAAAATATCAGCAAATTAAATGACAAATATCAAAATTTCCTGAACCGGCTGGAACAACTGATAGAAAAATACGCACCGGATAAGATCCCGGTTCACATTGAGGATAATCCACCCTCGATCTATAAATCACTTGTTTTGTTGTGGCATCAAGTGACGCCTCCGGATCTGAAACAAAAGAAATTGGGCGAATTATCTGTTCAATACCGCAAATTCATTCCCTATAAAGACGAGAAGCACTCCCTTGAAGAGGTTGATCCGGACGAGGTTCGGGAGGGTATCTGGAATACAATTGGTCAGGGTGACCCCAAGAAGGGCCGGGAGCAGCTAATGCGTTTGGAAAAATGGTCTGCCGAACGCTTGAAGAGTAAATTAAAACAGGACGGTTTTAGCAACTCAGATGCGGAAGGAGTGATCGCTACACTGCGCGTTTACGGTTCACATTCAATTCCGGCCATTTTGCATGACCTTTTAACCAAAGGCAAGGAACAACAAACCATTGTTGATCTAACCGAGGCGGCCGATCTGGGGCGATGTTTACAATCCTACGGCAATCATGCCCTAAGCAGTAATAACTTCGGCCCGGTATCACTGTTGCTGAAGGAGGCGTTGGTGGAGCGGGAGTGCCGTCTTTCCGGCAAGCCGGATGATCTGAACTTTTTTATCGAACTTATTAATGATACTCACAATTCATTGGATGAGTTCTGGTCTCGATATCGGGCCGAGACCGAGGAGTTTATCAGTACATTAAGGGATCTAAATCAAAAACCGGATAATACACCCGAGGAAGCGCAGCAAGAAGAGGTGCGACTAGATGAGAGATATGATCTGTTGCTAAAACAATGTCGTCTGGCTGAATCGGTATCTCATCACGCCCTGGACTGGTATATTCAGGCCGATCCGGTTAGTTTTAACCGTACCGGCGATCCGTATAAAATGGCTGCCTACATATTGGCTTTAGTTAGGGACATAAATTTTAAGACCTTGGATGATGATGATATTATCAGTGTTAATTATGATAATAATACCCTTTCGGCTTTTGGCGGCTGGAAAAGCTCGAACAACTTTTCCGGTGTTTGGTATCGGATAGGGGAACCGATCTGGGATGTGGTCGGTGACCCCGATCTGCTGTTTATTGAGCCGGAGAAACTAAAAAAGAACCATCCCCGTCTTTCTGAGTGGTGGCCGGGGAATATTCGGTGATGCTGAAAGGTTGTATTTATCAAGTGAGGCAGTTTACGGGTTTTAAAATAAAAGTAATATCAAATAT
>CAYLYL010000033.1:0-2044 GCA_964388095.1 uncultured Candidatus Saccharibacteria bacterium
ACAAATCCTCCCGACAGGTCTCTTTTCCGGCTCTGTGGAAGTTAAACGTCCACAAGCTCCATATTAGCGACTTCTTTCTCTTTTCTTGTTCTTGTGGAAGTTAAACGTCCACAGATATTCCTGGGGTGTTAGTTCTGCCTTGGTTCTGATAAGGAAATCGGCTGCTTTTATGTTAAAATACTCCTAATGGTCACCAATTTGCGTCACAGTTCGCTGCTGTTTACCGGAGATGTGGTCATATTTGTCGCTTCTTTGTGGCTTACTCTGCTGGTGCGCCACTTTAGCTTGCCTGATACGGAGCTTTTTTATCAGCACCTGGGACCTTTTGCTATTTTGTTTGCCGTTTGGTGTGTGGTTTTCTTTGTAGCCGGCTTATATGAGCGGCCGAGCGCCGTTTATCGCCGCGAACTGCCCGGCTTGTTGTTGCGGACACAGCTGATAAATATCGTTATCGCTATTATATTTTTCTATACCATTCCTTATTTCGATCTGGCGCCCAAGACCAATCTTTTTATCTATCTGGCGGTTTCTTTTTTCCCGCTGTTTCTCTGGAGATTATACGGTTTCGGATTTTTAAGTCCGCGCAATCGGATCCGAACCGCGCTTTTAGGTTCCGGTTTTGAACTTCGGGAATTAGCCGAAGAGCTGGAAAACAACCCTCATTCCGGGTTGAAAGTGGTTATGGCCGCCGACACCGACAGCTTAGAGCCGGAAAAGGCCTCGGAACTGGCCGATCATCTCCGCCGGATCAGGACCGAGTTGGTGGTCTTGGATCCGATGAATTCCTCGGTGCGGCCGTTTTTGCATTCCTTATACCACCTCCTTTTTGACTCCCTCTCTTTCTATAACGTCAACCGGCTTTATCAGGATGTTTTCGGCCGGGTGCCGATATCGCTTCTTCATTACAGTTGGTTTTTGGACAACCTCTCTCTCATTTCCCGTCGTCGTTTATACAATTTAACGTCTCGACTGCTGGATGTTGCGGTTTCGGTGTTGTTGTTGATCACTCTTGCGCCGATCTTGATCCTGGCCGGAGCGGCTCTTAAACTAACTCAGGGAGCGGTTTTTTTCACCCAATTACGGGTGGGGCAGGGCGGCCGGACTTTTAAGCTGGTCAAATTCCGGACTATGCGGGAACCGCAGTACCAAGGAGAGGACGGTGCCCGGCGGATCACCAAACTGGGCCGTTTTTTACGAGCCAGCCGATTAGATGAACTGCCTCAACTATGGAATGTATTGAAAGGCGATGTCTCGCTCGTTGGCCCGCGTCCGGAAAGGCCGGATTTCGTAGAGTATTACCAAAAGCAAATACCTTTTTACGGAGTGCGCCATCTGATAAAGCCGGGGCTCTCCGGCTGGGCCCAGCTCTATCAGAAAGATCCGCCTAAATATTATGCCGATATTGAACGAAGCCGTCGAAAACTGGCCTATGATCTATATTATCTGGTGAACCGCTCTCTGCTTCTTGACCTCAAGATAGCTTTAAAAACCCTTAAGGTAGTGCTTTCCCGCAGCGGATCTTAGCTAATTACATTTATATGAGTAAAGTTATCATAACCGGCGGTGCCGGTTTCATCGGTTCCCATCTTGCCCGAACTCTGATAACCCAAGGTTATCAGGTTCATATTATCGATAATTTGCGTCATCGATCGGCTGAGCATTTGCCTGCCGAGGCGGTGGTTCATCGTTTGGATATCAGACAGTTAAAGGATATGCTGCCGATCTTTGCCGGATCCGAGCTGGTGTTTCATTTGGCCGCCTGGCCGGAGGTAACTTTCTCGCTGGAACATCCTTTAACCACTCATAATGTCAATGTAAACGGCACCCTCAAGGTGTTGGAAGCTGCTCGAAGATCCGGAGTGCGAAAGGTGATCTTCTCTTCATCTGCTTCCGTCTACGGAGAACCGACATCCCTGCCGCTGGATGAGGGTCTGCCGGCTCGTCCCGGCAGCCCTTATGCGCTTCATAAATATATCGGCGAGCGTTATATGCGACTCTGGAGTGAGCTCTACGGTTTGCCGACGGTCTCTCTGCGTTACTTTAA
>CAYLYL010000033.1:2144-8760 GCA_964388095.1 uncultured Candidatus Saccharibacteria bacterium
TGCGACTCTGGAGTGAGCTCTACGGTTTGCCGACGGTCTCTCTGCGTTACTTTAATGTCTACGGTCCGGGGCAGAATGACGAAGGCGGTTATGCGCTGGTGGTGGCGCGGTTTCTAAAACAGCGCACCGCCGGGGAGTCGTTGACCATTACCGGCGACGGTAGCCAGACCCGGGATTTTGTTCATGTCTCGGATGTGGCCCGCGCCAATCTTTTGGCCGCCGCCGAATCAGCTCCGGCTCGGGGTGAGGCGATAAATATTGGCTCCGGCTCCCGGACCTCGATCAACGAGCTGGCCGGGTTAATCGGTGGAGAGCGTTGTTATATCGAGAAACGTTTGGAACCGAGCGATTCCGAGGCCGACATTAACCGCGCTCAAGACCTGCTTGGCTGGCGCCCCGAAGTTTCCTTAAAAGAGGGACTGGATCAACTGAAAGCCGGTTAAACGCTATTATGGAACGAACCTCTAAAATTCTTCTTGTAATTACCAAAGCCGAAATAGGCGGAGCTCAGGTTTCGGTCTTCAATCTGGCTAGGGAGCTGAAGCGGCGGGGTCATGACGTGCAGATCATGGCCGGAGCGGGGGAGTATTTAGCCGAGGCCGCCCGCCGGATCGGACTGCCTTTTATCAGACTGTCTTGTCTGTCTCGCGGTTTGAATCCCTTGACCAACCTTAAGCTGATCTTTGCTTTTCGTCGCCGCTGCAACAAAGAAGGATTTGACGTGGTTCATATCAACAGTTCTAACGCCTTGTTTGCCGCGATCGGTGCCCGATGGTCTCGCCGCCCTCCGCGAGTGGTCTTTACTTTTCGTGGTTTATCGGTGCTGGATGACGGTTATCGCAAGGCGCCGATCCGGTATTTTTTCCGCTTAGTGTTTCGCTTTTTGCTTCGGTATGTCGATGAGGTGGTGTTCGTTAGTCGGGCTAATCTGGAAACCGCTCGGCGCCAGGGAGTGGTAAACGAAGGTTCGGTGGTTTATAACGGGTTGGATCCGACCGAGCTGCAGTTTGCCGGCCGCGAGCAAGCCCGCCGAATACTCAGTCAAGAAACCGGCGGCGCTATAGATGACCAAACTTTTCTGGTCGGTTCGGTCGGACGTTTGGCTTATCAGAAGAATTATTCTTTTCTGGTGCGACAGCTGGCCGAGCTGTCTGCTGAAGATTCTCTACTAAAAGCGGTTATCATCGGTGACGGACCGGAGAAAGAACATCTAAAGCGGCAAATAGATGAACAAGGTCTTTCCGGGACGGTTTTTTTACTGCCGGAACGAACCGACGCCTTTTCTTATCTACCGGCCTTTGATCTGTTCGTTTTGCCGTCCCGTTATGAGGGTTTGTCTATTACCTTGATAGAGGTGTTGTTTGCCGGAGTGCCGGCTTTGGTTTCCGATGTCGGCGGGGCGCGGGAGCAGTTCTCCCGGGGTTTGTTCCAGGTTTATCCTTCCGGCGAGGAACGGGTCTTTCGGGAGAGATTTTTACGGCTGCGGGACAACCCCGCGATCCGCCGGGAATTGGCCGAAGGCAACCGCCGCAGCTCGTCGGACTTTAATATTACCCGCACCGCCGACGGCTACCTGGCTCTCTATTTCCTTTCAAGCTCAAACAAAACGCCAAAGGAACCACAAGAGCCAAATACCGCCAATTAAACTCCAAAGACGTTATATCTTTTAAATAGCTTATTTACCATTACGTTGCTGTGCGGTTGTCTACATTAGATAATGATCAAGCCGGACACCGCATTTTATCGATCTTGGACTGCTGATCCGCGGCGGCCGGCCGGACAAAACAGCAAGACAGAGAAGGTCCGACCGGATCGGTTGCATTCACTTCGTTTTGTTTCGGTTCATTATTTGCTATTATTAAGTTAAGTTAATCACGCAAATTATGAAGACCCTCCAACTGTTTTCTTGCTACCTGATCTGGCATTACTCCACCGCTCTCGGCGATATTTGGGGTATCTGGGGCAATTTTCTCTATTTTATCAGCCACTTTTTCTCCTTTTCCGATCTGCTGCGGACCCTCTTTGCTCCCTGGCGCCGGCTGCAGGAGAGTTACAGCGGTCAGGGATTTAGTTTGGAAAGAGTGTTAACCGCTTTGGTGGTCAATACCATGATGCGCTTAGTGGGTATGATCATCCGTTTGGCGGTGATGATCGTCGGACTACTGTGTCTGGCGGCGTTGGCGGCGGCCGGGGCGGCGGTTTATGTAGTCTGGCTGCTGGCGCCTTTGTTGGTTGCTTTTTTGCTGGTAACCGGCGCCGGATTGCTGGTGATCGGATGAATTAAAAAGATCTTATGAATTTTACTCAACTAAAACAACAGGCACTGGAACGGCATCCGGAGCTTCTATTGGAGGAGATGATATCACACCGCTTACGCAAAAAGATAAAGGTAACTTTTCTTATTCTGGCGGTGCTGCTGTTGGCCGGTTATCTGCTATTAACTACGACGTCCTTGAATATAGGAGTGGTAACCGACAACCGTCTGTTGGGGATGGCTTGTTTGATGATCGCCGGGTGGTTGGTGTTTCTGGCGTTGGACGCTTTCTATTATTCTCATTATTATGCCGGAGCGTTGGGCGACAAAAACGGCACAATAATAAGTTACGAGCTGGCTCGGGTGGTGGTTAATACCCCGGAAGATGACATTACTTTAGGCTTGCTGAGGACCGATTTCGGACGGCATCTGGGTTGGCGCCTGGGTTTGCCTCAAGCGGCCGAGGAATTCTCTTCTTCGCGAAAGAAGCCGCTGACCGCCGCCGATTTTGTTCCGGCTCGGGAGGGAATGAATTTGCTTGATCATCTGTCGGAGCTCTACCGGCAAGACAGTGAGTGGTCCAAATGGCTGACCGCCAACGAGGTCAAAGAAGAAGATCTGTTGGGCGCCGCGCGCTGGCAGTTGCGCGCTTTAAAGACCGCTCGAATGAATGAGCGATGGTGGAGCCGGACGGCGCTTCGCCGGTTGGGGAGCGTCGGGCGAGATTGGTCTTACGGCCGCGCTTATGAGCTGGAAAAATATGCTCATTTTTTGGATATGGTTTCCGGTTCCGGCGACGGTGATTTCTATCATCAAAAAGAACTGGAGCAATTGATAAACATTTTGACTCGCGAACGGGAGCCTCATGCTATATTGGTGGGCCCCGAGGGGTCCGGCAAAACGGACGTTGTTTATGAGCTGGCCGGCCGTATCAATGCCGATGAAACAGAGCCGGGTTTGCGTGATAAAAGGGTGGCGATACTGCGGACCGATATTTTGATACCGCAAATGGAAAACAAGACCGCTCTGGAGAACGAACTTCAGCTGATACTGCAACAATCGGCTTGGGCCGGAAATCTGATCTTGGTCCTTCCGGACCTGCCCGAGGCCGCGGCATCCGCCGCTTATTTGGGGTGTGATCTGCCGGCGCTGCTGAGTAATTATTTACCGTCTTCCCGGTTTTCGGTGATAGCTTTTTCCGATCCGGACGGTTTTCATAACAACCTGGAAAATAATCGCGAAATTACCAATCATCTGGAAAAGATCCAAGTCAGTGAAGGCAGCAAAAGAGGCATAATGAATCTGCTGGAGAACCAAGCACTGGCTTGGGAGAAAACACATCCCGTTGTTATATCTTACCCGGCACTGGTGGCGGTGGCCGAGGCGGCCGAGCGGTATTTTACCGATAGCGGACTTCGGGACAAGGCCTTTGACCTGTTGTCCGAAGCCGTCTCCGCGGCCGAGAACGCAGGCCGCACCCTGATCACTTCCGAAGAGGTTAATTCTTTGGTAGAGGCCAAAACCGGCATTGTTACCGGCCGGGTTTCTTCCAAGGAGCGGGAAAAACTGCAGAATCTGGAAGAGATAATGCACCGCCGAGTAGTGGGGCAGGATGAAGCAATTCGGGCTGTCAGTCGGGCGGTTCGCAGCGCTCGGGCCGGTATTAATGTCGGCAATCGCCCTCTGGGTTCGTTCTTGTTCTTGGGTCCCACCGGAGTTGGCAAAACCGAGACCGCCAAAGCTCTGGCCGAAGTATTCTTTGATGACCGGGATCGGATAATGCGTTTGGATATGTCGGAATTCAACTCTTCTTCCGCTATGGCCCAACTGCTTGGTTCTTTTGAGGAAGGCAAGCCCGGGGTGCTGGCTAATATGGTTCGAGATAACCCTTACGGTGTACTGCTTCTGGACGAGTTCGAAAAAGCTCATTCCGAAGTACCGGATCTGTTTCTGCAAATACTGGACGAGGGAGTATTCTCTGATGCCGGCGGACATCGGGTTAATGCCCGCAACATTATTTTTATCGCCACCTCCAATGCTCAAAGTAATAAGATCTGGGAAGTGGTGGAACGGGGCGAGGACCCTAACCAACACCGCGATGAGATGATAAATGCGCTGATAGACAGCGGCGAGCTCAAGCCGGAACTGATCAACCGGTTCGATGGAGTGATAATGTTCCATCCTCTGCAGGAGCAGCAGGTACGGGCGATAGCCGAGAAAAAACTGCAGGATCTCAAGCAGCGAGTCAAAAATAAAGGGATAGAGCTAAAGATCAATCAAGCTCTGGTCGATTATGTTGCAACCAAAGGCCGGGATGAAAAATTCGGGGCCCGACCGATAAATCGGGTTATCAGCGAAGATATTGAATCCCGAATAGCCGAGGAAATGATAAGCGGTCAAGCGAAGGCCGGCAGCGAGATAGAGTTCACACAGGAACAGTTACAGGCCGGCGATTGATCATTCTTGATGTTGTTATGTTTACCGGTTACTCCATTTTTCATACCACTTATTTTTCATCGGCCGGCAAGATCGGGTGGGTGTTGTTATTGATAGCGGCGTTCTTTTTTCTGATCATCGGATTGACGCTGGGTTTGATCTTGAGCGGAATAACGGGAGAAGAAGGGGAGGCCGATCGGGAAGCCGGTCGGGAGTTTGAACAGATATGGGCCGATGTGGATGACTCTTTCTTGCTCTATGAGCCGGCGCCGATACCGGAGGGCGACAACCTGTATTCGGTGTGGGATGATCTGCGAGAGTTAGAGATCCGGCCGCTGTCCTCGGATGTTTTGCCGGATTCATACGGAGCGGGAGACCATTTTTCTATTATGGAGAACGCAGCGGAGTCTTCTCCCGATCCCGATCTGCTGGCGGCGGCGGAGAGTTATGTCGATAGTAATCCCGAGTTAATGCAGATCATTGAACGGGCGGCGTCGGCTCAAAACTATAGCTATCCGGATCTCGATCATTTGACCACCGAAGCCAAAGCCCCTCCTTATCATTTGATAATTCATTTAAGTGATGTCCAAACGGCTTATGCCCGAGCGCTGGCCGAAAAAGGGGAGACGGAAGAGGCGCTGGTCGAGCTATTCAAGTTATGGGACATCAGTCACAATTTGGCAATGAACGGTCCGGTTCCGGCGGTTGAGGTTCGTTTGAGTCAGGATATTGCCCGGCAGGTGTTGTCGGTGTTGGAAGAATGGACGGCGGCCGATGAGCTGCCGGCCGAGGTTCGCAACGACTATCAAGAACAGCTGGACGATTACCGGCGGTCGGCTCAAGACGCCCGCTATGCTTACATTATGGAATACACGCTCTTTCGCGAGAGTATCAGGTTTGTTCTGGAGGGCGAGCCGGAACGGTTCTTTTCCGCCTCGGTAGCCGAGGAGATAAGCAGGGAAGAACTCACCCCGGATAATTATGACCCCCGGCAGTTACATAAGTGGTATTTTGAGTTGTTTGAGCCCAAATACCGAGCTGCTCAACAGGGGTGCCGTACTGCGCCTCCGGAGGCCCCGATCCGCCGGTTCAGCGAACAAGAGCTGGAATCGGGCCGGGACAATTACCTGGGCAAGGCCTTATATCAATTCACTGCTGTTGATCTGACCCCGCTGATGGAAGAAAGCTGCCGACTGGATAGCCGACTGGACGGCTTATTGTCGGTTTGGGAAGAAGGGTTACAGTAGAAGAAGAAATATTCTTTGATATTTCTTATTTATGCGAAGTTCCGGTGAAATTTAGGTTTTGTGGAAGTTAAACGTCCACAAACCTAGCACCAGATCTTTCTCCCGTTATTTATCTTCTTGTGGAAGTTAAACGTCCACAACCCCTCATATTAGCGATTTTCTTTCTCTTTTCTTATTCTTGTGGAAGTTAAACGTCCACAAGCCCTTTATAACACCCGTTTTTCTCCGGCTCTGTTTTGTGGAAGTTAAACGTCCACAAGCCCTTAATATGAACTACCTTCTCTAGTCCTGTGGAAGTTAAACGTCCACAGACTTCTCGCTTCATCGATCATTTCCTCCTTCCTTGTGGAAGTTAAACGTCCACAACCCCTCATATTAGCGATTTTCTTTCTCTTTTCTTATTCTTGTGGAAGTTAAACGTCCACAAGCCCTTTATAACACCCGTTTTTCTCCGGCTCTGTTTTGTGGAAGTTAAACGTCCACAAGCCCTTAATATGAACTACCTTCTCTAGTCCTGTGGAAGTTAAACGTCCACAGACTTCTCGCTTCATCGATCATTTCCTCCTTCCTTGTGGAAGTTAAACGTCCACAAACCTAGCACCAGATCTTTCTCCCGTTATTTATCTTCTTGTGGAAGTTAAACGTCCACAAATTATTTGAATTGGAAGGTAAAAAACAC
>CAYLYL010000034.1:0-8607 GCA_964388095.1 uncultured Candidatus Saccharibacteria bacterium
AACAGCAACTACAACAATGGCATAAATTAAAGGTTCCATAATTAATGACTCATTATAGCAATACATCGAAATTTTAGTATAATATAGACTAACTATTTGTTTAAAATTAACTTTTACCTATGAAGCAAAAAGAAAACCTTCAAGATATTGACCATTACTTTGAAGAAAATGTCTGGCCCACGATCAAAGCCCAAGAAGTGGAACATAAAAAGGCCGCCCGGCCCACTCAAATACTTTTCATTATCATATTTATAGGAATGATTATTTTTCTTACCTCTCCTTATCTTGCAAACATAGTAGGACTTGGAGAAGGGTTGACCGGGCTGATTCAGCTCCTATTATTACTTACTCTGCTCTCTTCAGGAGCCGGACTGTTCTTGACACTTCCCAAAGGAATGAAAAAATATAATGAGATAATGGAGCATCATATAATTCCAACCATCATGGGTTATTTAACACAAAAAGAATGTAAAGACATGAATTTTTACCCCGATCAAAAAATACCGGAAGAAGAAGTTCGCCGATCGAATATTTTTCAAGAAAATAGTGTTCTACGAACCAAAAGACTAATAACTGCTGAACTGGAGCAGTTAGATATCCAAGCCACCACCATCTCGATACGACCTCGAATAAAAAGATCCGGAACAAGACGCGGAAGACCTAACCCCGGCTATGGAGTTTTTATGCAGACAAAAGCGCCGGTCGGCAACGATGTGGATGTTAGGATATTTGCTTGCGGTGAAAGTTTCCGAAACGTTCGACGGAACTTGAACACTTCCGGAGAAAAAGTTGTTTTGGAAAGCGTTGACTTTGATAACATGTTCGATGTATACGGAGACCAGATCGCAGTCAGAAGGATATTAACCCCCGCAATGATGAATACTTTGATGAATATCAGTAACAAGCTGGAAAACAGGGTCTTCTTTCTCTCCATAGAGAAAGGTGCTCTCTATATCTGCATTCCCACCTATACACCTTTCATCTCCATTTCTTATAAAAAGGAATATGACAGAAAAATGGTTAAAGAGTATATTAGCAACTTTGAATCGTTCTTTGAAGCGGCCAAAATTATCAATCAATAAAATTTGCCCGGCCTGTCAACTTGCAGACCCTTTACCGAACCTTAACCGGTCGTTTACGAACATTTCCACCATAGCTGTTGCTTTTTTACCGGCTTTGTAGTAAGGTAGGAAGATCTTAAGTTCTCGTGTGGGGTGCTTAGGTACAAAAAAATGTTTTTTGGATTATTGCCTGCACAACCCCTAACGTTAACACTATGTCTAACACCCCCAACCGCTCTCGGCGGCCGGTTTCATCATCGAACAATAACGGCCGGAGCCGAACATTTTCAGCTGTTAAAAGATCAACCAATTCTCGAACCAACCGCCCTCAAAGCAACCGTTTTCGTAGAAATAATAACCCTCGATCCGGTCGTCGTAACCGACGTTCGAGTTTCGACGTCTCCCGTTATATCAACCGCAACCCGTCCGCCCAAAGCGCCGAGCCGGTTTACCAACCTCAACACACCTTTGGTGATTTCGGATTCGGTGCAACAGTAATGGAAAATATAAACCGAAGCGGTTTATCTTCCCCCACCCCGATCCAAGACAAGATAATCCCGCTGATAATCAACGGCCGGGATACCGTCGGGATCGCCAACACCGGTACCGGTAAAACCGCCGCCTTCCTCTTGCCGTTAATTGAACTCAACTTGAGAAATAAAGACCGCCAAACTTTGATCCTGACCCCTACCCGTGAGCTGGCCATCCAGATCGAGTCCGAGTTACAAAAACTGACCCGAGGGCAAAAAATCTACAGCACCATCTGTATCGGCGGAGCCAACATTCAAAATCAGATAAAGTCCCTGCGGAAAACGAATCATTTTATCATCGGAACTCCGGGCCGGGTGCTGGATCTGATCTCCCGAAAAGTTCTCAAACTGGAAAAGATCAATACCGCGGTTCTTGATGAAGCTGATCGAATGCTGGATATGGGCTTCATCAAAGACATCCGCTCGATCTTATCCTGCACTCCGGACCAAAAAGAAACCCACTGTTTCTCGGCCACTATGCCTGCGGAAATAGAACGGCTGATCCGCGACTTCCTCAAACAACCAACTACCATATCGGTCAAAAAACAAGACATATCAGCAAACATTCACCAAGATGTTATTCGCCATCGTTCTGAAAACAAATTCGAGACTTTGACCGAACTTCTAAACCGCCCGGATTTCTCCCGAGTCCTAATATTCGGTGAAATGAAACACGGCGTTGAGAAACTTAGCCGCGACCTGTCGCGTCAAGGCCTGTCCAGCGCCTCGATCCACGGCAACAAATCTCACCCTCAACGCCAGCGAGCCCTGCAGGGCTTTAAAAACGGTTCCACTTCGATCCTGGTAGCCACCGATGTTGCCGCTCGCGGTCTGCATATCAGCGAGGTCAGTCATGTTATCAATTATGACCTGCCCTCCACCTACGAAGACTATATTCACCGCATCGGTCGAACCGGCCGGGGTAATAAATACGGCCAGGCCTTAACCTTTGTCGAAGGCCAAAAGTAGCTTACTTATAACAGTGGCAAAAAATCTTGGTTTGCACCGGCTCCGGTACTGTTAAGACCTCAACCGATCTTAATTTTTAACCTTCCTGCCAAGCTGTTGCTTACGCAAGCGAACCGCTTGAGGGGTGATCTCTAAATATTCATCACCTCTCATTAATTCCAAACCCCGCTCAATAGTTAACAAATAGGGAGGAGTTAGGGTTATCGCCTCATCGGAACCGCTTGATCGTACATTGGACAACTGTTTACCTTTGGTTGGATTAACATACAGATCCTCGCCTTTGGCGGTATTGCCGATGACCATTCCTTGATAAACCTGTTCTCCGGGTCCGATATAAAGGACTCCCCGCTCTTGAAGATTCCAGAGCGCAAAACCCAAGGCCTTACCGTTAGCCATTGAAACCATAGAACCGACAGCCCGTTGCCTGATGTCGCCAGCCATCGGTCGAAACTCTATAAACCGCGAAGAAAAAATACCTTCACCCTTGGTATCCAAAACAAACTGACTCCGATAGCCCAGCAAACCGCGAGTCGGCCCTTCAAAGGTCAACCGAACTGATGAATCATTACTGATTACATCTTTCAGCAACACTTGGCGCCGACCCAGCTGCTCGATCACCGCTCCCTGATACTCCTGCGGAATGTCGATCAAGACCTCCTCAAACGGCTCGGTTACCTGACCGGCCGAGTCGGTCCGGGTGATGATCTGAGGTTGAGAGACCTGACACTCATAACCCTCACGACGCATCTGTTCCAACAAGATCGAAATATGCAACTCACCCCGCCCATGGAGCTTGAAAGCCTCGTTGTGAGAAAAATCCACTTCCAAACCGACATTGATCTCCAGCTCCCGTTCTAACCGACTACGAATCTGTCGAGCCGTCAAAAACCTCCCCTCTCGACCGGCCAGAGGTGAAGTATTGATCAGGATGTTGATCGAGATCGTCGGTTTATCTATAGCTATCATCGGTAAAGGTTCTACCTCGGCACTATCAGAAATAGTTTCCCCGATATTGATCTCACCCAGACCGGCTATAATAGCCATATCTCCGGCCGTCACCTCCTCAATTTCGATTCGTTCCAAGCCATCCAAAGAGAATAATTTAACCACCTTAGCCGAACGAACTTCACCGTCGGCGTTTATAACATTAACTTCTTGACCGACCCTGATCCGACCCTGATAGATCCTGGCAACCGCTAACCGACCCAAATAATTATCATAACCCAGATTAAATGGTTGAGCCTTAAGCGGCTGACCGGCCGAATGACCATCTACCGCCGGCACCAACTCCAAGATCCGATCAAGGAGCGGTGTTATGTTATCGGAATCATCCCCCAACTCTCGTTTAGCGATACCATTTACCCCTACGGCGTAAACAACCGAAAAATCAACCTGCTCTTCGCCGGCTCCCAACTCCCAAAATAGCTCCAGCACTTGATCAACGCACCAACTTGGATCGGCGGCCGGCTTATCTATCTTATTAACCACTACCAACGGCTTCAAACCTAGCTCCAGCGACTTTCTAAGTACGAACCTGGTCTGTGGCATCGGACCCTCGGCTGCATCAACCACCAACAACACCGAATCCACCGACCGCAGCACCCGCTCCACTTCTGAACCAAAATCGGCGTGACCGGGTGTATCGATAATATTGATCTTGGTATCGCGATAAACAACCGAAGCGTTTTTGGCATAGATGGTAATACCTCGCTCATGCTCCAGGTCGACCGAGTCCATGGTCACCCCTTCCCGGCCGGCACCGGTTTGCCTTAAAATGGCATCCGTTAAAGTGGTCTTGCCGTGGTCAACGTGGGCAATGATGCCGATATTTCTAATTTCCATAAATAATATTTCAATTAAACTTAAAAAGACCGACCCCGGTCGGCCTTTATCATAAGACTACACTTTACCTTATTTATCACCAAAAGGGAATATTTTACCCGCTCACAACAAAAACTCCCGATTTAATCTAGCGCAGAATTCTCCGCAGCTTGGCTGCGGAAATGAATGCGCGACGAAGGGATGTCAAGGAGTGGGTAGTTTGCCTCGTGCCGAGCCGAGCCCCTCCTGAGGGGCTCGGCTCGGTTCTCAAAATATGAGCCGGAACTCATATAAACTCCTCAGCTCGGAAATATAAAAATGAATTTTTATATTTCTCTCGCAAAACGCTCGTTTATAAAATACCTCGTCAACTTGCTGCGAGGTAGTTTATTATCCCCACCAATAACCGGCCAACTTCAATTAATGACCGAAAATGAATATATGAACCTGTAAGACAAACCGCACCCGGTACCGGAACCGCCCGCCTTCTTAGATTTAAAGAGGATTCTTTTATAAAAAATAACAAACACTTTTTTTACCTTATATTGACCTAATATTGTTTTTTCCGGTACACCTGATATGATATTAATGATAGTGATCGATAAAAAATAAAATCATAGAAACCAATTATCAAGTAACTATAATAAATTATGAAAAAGATCATTTTAATTTTAGGTATTGTAGTGGTCATATTGGCAATATCCTTTTACATCAACGATAACGGCCCTGACGATCCGGTTGAGGCTCGGCCGGAATTGAAGGAACCGGAAGAGCTTCGCGACCTCTCATCCTCGGTCAAAGATTTCTCTTTCAATATTTTTTCCGGCTTAGCAGAAGATAATGAGAATATCTTCATCTCTCCTTACAGCATCCACACTGCCCTGGCGATGGCCTACCGGGGAGCCGAAGCAGAAACCGCCGAGGAAATGGCCGAGGTTTTGGGGCTTAACGATATGGAGCTCAAAGCTTTGATGGAGAACTCGCTGGGCTTAAAGCAGTACCTGGAGCACTTCTCGGAGCAAAACGAAGTGGCGATAGCCAATGCTTTGTTTTTAAGAGATGATATTCCTTTCCGCAGTTCTTACCAAGCTGACGCCCAAGAGTACTTTGAAGGCCGGATCGATTCTTTGCCGAATACCGGCGAGCCGGTAAATGATTGGGTGTTTGACAACACCCAAGAGAAGATAGACCGGATCATCGACCCCGGTCCGATAGATCCCGATGTCATCGCTTATTTGGTTAACGCCATCTACTTTCAAGGCATCTGGGCCGAGGAGTTCGATCAAGAGCAGACCGAAGAGAGACCGTTTCACGGCACCGGCGGTGAAGTAGAGGTCGAGATGATGGAAAACGAGTCCGACTATCGGTTTGCGGTCTCCGAGAATTTGAAATCACTGACCATGGAATATCAGGACGGTGATTATCTGATGCATGCCTTTATGCCCACCGATGAACGACCGCTGTCTGAACTCTACCGTGATCTGGACAAAGAAACTTTTCAATCAATGAAACCAATCAATCAAGAAGAGATAACGTTACGGTTTCCCAAATTCACTCTGGAAGATGAGCTGGGGTTAGTGGAGACTCTCCAAGCCATGGGTATGGAGACCGCTTTTGATGAGAACCGGGCCGACTTTTCCGAAATGGTCGACCTGGAAGAACTGGGCTTGAACGTCTTCATCTCCGACGTCCTTCATGCTTCATTCATAGAAGTGGACGAAAAAGGCACCGAAGCGGCAGCCGCCACCGCGGTCGAGATAGAAATGGATATAGCGCCAATGCCGCCATCGATGGTGGAGTTTAACCGGCCGTTTATGTTCGTCATAGAAGAGCCGGAAACCGGAACCATCCTGTTTATGGGACAACTGGTTGATCCTCAATAATATTAACCGGCCTCTACAAGATCTCAGTGTCAACGCTTTTAGCCAAGCTGTCGCTTTGCCATCGCTCTCTGATCTCCATAGCCCGCTCCATTATTCGCTCTCCGATCTCTTTCCAGTCAAAATACTGTTTGTAGTCTTGAGTGTCGATCAGCTTTATCGCCGTTACATCTCCGTCCGGATCACTGACAAAGTCGCCGTAGGGCTCTACCAAACAAACCGATCGGGTCTGTCTGGATATTTTGTTTTTCTCATAAACATCTTGATAACCGATAGTTTGCTGCTTTAAAACTTTCATATTGGTCTCCTCCATCACCTCTCTCTTTGTGGCTTGCTGGTAGCTTTCACCGACCTCGATCCCTCCCCCGGGCGGTGTCCAATATCCTTTCGAATCTGCGTAAACAACAATTAGGCGATCTCCATAGAAACAAAAGGCGTGTACCGCTTGCAACACCACTCCCTCCAGACCCTCTAACGGATCCGCTTCGCTGTAAACAACCTTAAGAGTTTCATTAGACCGATTGGTCATTGTTGATTTGATCTCCATAATGTTTTAACGGATCAAAAGCGATATCATTTCCTCCTTTGCTTTAACCACTCCGGTACCGGCGAAAAAACTATCTCCGGCCAGCTATTAACCTCATCTTCTGTAACATCATATTTGTGCTGATAAATATTCTCTACACTGCCAAAAAAGGCCTCCGGCCATTTAAACCCCAACCTCTCGGCCGTCTCTCTAACTTCCTTTTCACTCGAACCTTCCACTTCCACAAAAGGCGGGATCCAGGGCCATTCATCAATTTCGACCTTGGTATTTCCCAATACCCAGGACTCGCGTTTGGTCTCCTGATAAGCTACAAATTCCACACCGGTCTTATCTAAAAATTGACAGCCAACATCGAAGTCATCGATTTCCAATTCCAACTCTTCCACTCCGGCAACAGTTCTTTGGTGGAGTTTTTTGTAACTCATAGTGACTCTGGTACCCTCATCCCTGACCCGGTACCAATCATTTTGTCTTTTGCCCGCCGGAGGATGGTATACCCTCCGCCGCATCAACCTCTCAGCTGAAACCAGCTCCGCCCCCAAGTCAGACAGTTTACTCCTAACAAGCTCCTTGTCGATATCAATAAATGTGGCCTCTGTTTCCGTGATCATAATGTTTTTTACCTAAAATTATGCTGTATCGCCTGCGTTTATCACTGTAATTAATATATTTGTATTTGCTTTATTTTCCCTCACTTCATCCCTACGCACAAGCGCAGGGAGTTCTTGAAAGTGATCTTAAAATCTGGAAAAGCCAGGTCCGGGTTTTTGGCTTTTTACTTGAACAAACTAAACAAATCGGTTAGTATCCTACAAGGTAATGTACCGGTAAACCCTTAATCAAAAAAGAAGAAAGGCGTTGCCATGAAAGACGAGATTCAAAGGAAGTTCATTTACTGCTCAAAAGAGTGGTTTTATGACAGCTCTAAAGAAGCCGGCTTTGCTTTGCCGGTATTAGCACGTATATGGGCAATTCGCCACAACACTCCAAGGCCAATTCAAGACCTGGAGTGCCTGAATTCAGATTACTCCAGGCAATTGATCTCTGACGCCTGCAAATACGGTGAGGAACACTATCTACCAACACCCCACGAGGTTCGGAATTTGGTACGGGAAATAAATTACGCCCTGTCATTTTCTTATACAGGGTCCATAAAACTTCCCGGTCTTTGGTCCAGACTGGAGTCTCAGGTCATCAAAACCACACTACTGGATCTCTGCCTAGAAACCGCCTGGAAGATTGACCCAGGTTTCTGCAGATATTGGGAGGGATTCTCAAGGATCTACGATACCTTGGAAGAGACCAGGACCGAGCTAGGAAAAGAACCCGGCCTGGCAGCAACCGCCGCCTCAGGTTTGGCAAAGTACTACCTTAATGAGGCGGGACTACAAAAATCATCCACCTTTCTCGAAGAATTAGTTGGGTGGTATAATGGTTCACACTGCATAAATTTTATTGTGGGTGTCATTAATACCCACTGTCCAGAAGAAAATTAAACTGAACCTAGAGGGGGAAAGGTCGTACGACCTTTCCCCCTAGCTGCTTATCATCCGATCAGAAAAAAACAGTATAAACAGAAACACTGAACATTATAGACCACAAAAAACTACCATTTGTAATTATGATCAAATCAATCTTCCGGAGTCGAAAATCGAAATTAATCTGTTAAATCCTAAAGCGTTGTTTACAAAAATCACAGTGATTTTGGATAAAAGTATTCTAACAATTTCTCCTCCGGGGTACAATCTTCGATCCCGGCCTGCGGTTTAACAGTGTTGTACCAGTTCACAAACCGTCGT
>CAYLYL010000035.1:0-8564 GCA_964388095.1 uncultured Candidatus Saccharibacteria bacterium
AGGGGTTGCATTTTTTTTCTAAAAGTATTAAAGTAGCGAGTACTTGGCGTTAGCCGGGTGGGTGTTTTTTTAGATAATGAGGGTTTTGGTACGCAGCTTCCGCTTATCTGGAAAGAAAACGGAGAATATAATAAAAAGTAAAAATTTAGTGTAGTTTATTTATGGCAACTATCAATCAATTGATCAGGAAGGGTAGAAAAAAGGTAAAGAAAAAATCCAAAGCGGTAGCTTTGGGGCGCGGTTTTAACTCTTTGCGTAATAAGCCCACTCACTACTCTTCTCCTTTTAAGCGGGGGGTATGTGTCAGGGTTACCACCAAAACTCCCAAAAAACCTAACTCCGCTATCCGAAAGATCGCGCGGGTTCGGTTGACCAACGGAATGGAAGTAACCGCTTATGTGCCGGGTATCGGTCACTCGCTGCAGGAACACTCGGTGGTATTAGTGAGAGGCGGACGAGTAAAAGACATTGGAGTACGTTACACCATAGTACGTGGTGTTTATGATGCCGGCGGAGTAGAGGGGCGCAAGAAGAGCCGCAGTCGTTACGGTGCCAAAAAACAGTAGTATATATAGTGACAATTGTTTAAATGAAATAATAAATTTATCTCGATTAATTTATGAGAAGACCTGTAAAAAAAAGAAACATTGTTCATCCCGACCGGGTTTATAATTCGGAAAAGGTTGCCAAATTCATTAATTATTTAATGTGGGATGGAGAAAAGACGGTAGCAGAGAAGATCTTCTATCAAGCAATGGAAGAGCTCAAGGAAAAGTCAGAATCCGGTGACCCGTTGGAGATTTTTGAGGAGGCTATTCGTAACACCGGACCCGCAATGGAGGTTCGTTCACGACGGGTAGGTGGAGCCAATTATCAGGTGCCGCGAGAGGTGCGGCCGCAACGGAAGCAAACCTTGGGTATGAAATGGGTTATTGAAGTAGCGCGAAAGAAAAAGGGAACGTCCATGTCCAAGCGCTTGGCGGATGAACTGTTGGCAGCTAGTCGCGGAGAAGGTGAAGCGGTAAAACGCAAGGAAAATACCCACAAAATGGCGGAAGCCAACAAGGCTTTTGCTCACTTTGCTTGGTAGACCGCCAAGATCGTGGTTTCTTTATTTAAGCCGCAGAACCCTTTTTTACCGGCAAAGAGGCGGTTGGTTCAAGAAGCAGATCGGTGCTTGGTGGGCGGTTGATATCTGCTACCAATTGGCTTGGCATGAGCCCGGCTGTATAGTTAGTTGGCAGGAGTTATCGGTCAAGGGTCGTTTTTTATGATCAAAGGAGCGAAAAAGAAACAGTATAAACAGGTTTTATAGGAAAGATCAAATTGCGACACCGGGAAAGGAAAGACGATCCGTTTTCGTTATTATTATTAGTTTACACTCGGATCTAAATCTGAGCTTAAAAGTTTGAGATAATATGAGAGAGTATCCATTAGAAAGAGTTCGTAATATTGGCATTATTGCCCACATTGACGCCGGAAAAACCACGACTACCGAGCGAGTGCTTTTTTATACCGGAATTTCCCATAAAATAGGTGAAACCCACGAAGGTGAGGCCATTATGGACTGGATGGCCCAGGAGCAAGAAAGAGGTATTACCATCACTTCGGCAGCTACTACCTGTTTCTGGACCAAAAGTGATGACGAGGATCGCAAGAATAAAGATAAGCAGTACCGTTTTAATATCATAGATACTCCGGGACACGTTGATTTTACCGTGGAAGTGGAACGGTCAATGAAGATACTGGACGGCGGAGTGGTGGTTTTTGACGGAGTAGCGGGAGTTGAGCCGCAATCCGAAACCGTTTGGAAGCAGGCCGATAAGTATCAAGTTCCGCGAATTTGTTTCATTAATAAGATCGATCGGACCGGGGCTAATTTTGAGCGCTCTTTCCAGACCATTTTGGATCGTTTAACTCCGGATGCGGTGAGAATGCAGATCCCGATCGGTGAAGAGGAGAACCATCAGGGAGTAGTTGATCTGCTGGCTCGAAAAGCCTACTACTTCGAGGGAAATATGGGTAGCGATATTCGGGTTGAAGAGGTTCCGGAAGATCTGCGGGACGAAATGGAGAAACAAAGAGCCGAGTTGATAGAAAAGATCGTTGAAAATGACGAGGAGCTCACTGAACGCTATTTGAACGGAGAAGAGATAACTATCCCGGAACTGAAGGCCACTCTGCGACAGGCGGTACTTAACAATAAAGCCGTTCCGGTTTATACCGGATCTGCTTTGAAGAACAAAGGGGTTCAACACGTTTTGGACGGTGTTATCGATTATCTTCCTTCTCCGCTCGATGTTTCGCCTTATTACGGAATACATCCCAAAACCGGCGAGGAGATAACTCGTAAATCCGATGATAAAGAACCCTTTGCTGCTTTGGCGTTTAAACTGCAGTCCGACCCCTATGTTGGTCAGTTGACCTATTTCCGGGTTTATTCCGGAACCTTGAAAAGCGGTTCCTATGTATACAATGTCAGCCAAGGAGAAAAGGAGCGCATCGGACGATTGCTTCGGATGCACTCCAATCACCGCGAAGAAGTTACTGAGGTCTATGCCGGTGAGATCGCGGCGGCGGTAGGGCTCAAGAAAACCGTTACCTCTGATACTTTGTGCGACGAAAATAATTTGATAGAAATGGAAAAAATAGAATTTCCCGAACCAGTGGTGTCGGTGCGGATCGAGCCGCAAAGCAAGGGAGATCAGGAGAAGATGGGTATGGCGCTCAGCAGGCTGGCCGCCGAAGACCCGACCTTTAAAGTTACCTCCGATGACGAAACCGGAGAAACAGTGATCTGGGGTA
Organism: uncultured Candidatus Saccharibacteria bacterium; assembly: GCA_964388095.1. Lineage (GTDB taxonomy): Bacteria > Patescibacteriota > Minisyncoccia > Phycocordibacterales > CSBR16-193 > CAYLYL01. The sequence goes on from CAYLYL010000035.1 coordinate 2,806, forward strand.
TGGGCGAACTTCATCTGGATATTATTGTAGATCGCCTTAAAAGGGAGTTTAAAGTGGAAGCCAAGATAGGCCGGCCGCAGGTGGCTTACAAAGAGACTATTACCGGTGAGGCCGAACAAGAGAACAAATACATCAAACAAACCGGTGGCCGCGGTCAGTATGGTCACGTAGTTATCAAGATCAAGCCTCTGGAGAAACGCGACGAGGATGCCAAGATACCTAAAAATGTTACTCGTGAAGAAGGGTTTGAGTTCACTAATTCGATCAAAGGAGGAGTAATACCTCAAGAATACATTCCGGCTGTTATGAAGGGTGTCAAAGATGCTATGTCGCGGGGAGTGGTGGCCGGTTATCAGATGGTGGATATTTCCTGCGAGCTCTTGGATGGAACTTATCACGATGTTGACTCCTCGGAGGTTGCTTATCACATTGCTGCTTCTCAGGCCTTTCAGCAGGCATGTCAGAAAGCAGGCCCGGTTCTGCTGGAGCCCATTATGCGAGTAGAAGTGGTTACCCCGACCGAGTTCATGGGTGATGTTAACGGTGATCTGAACTCCAAACGGGGACAGATCGAGGAAATGGTGGAGAGAGGTAATATGGATACCGCTATCCACGCCTTTGTTCCGCTTTCCGAGATGTTCGGCTACATTACTCACCTGAGGTCTATGACCGCCGGACGGGCTACTTTTAGCATGGAGTTCAGTCATTACGCCACTGTACCCCGTAATGTGGCCGAAGAGATCATTGAATCTCGTAAAAAATAAGTCCTTTAAGGTTGACTTGCGCCAAGGTTTTGGTAAGATAGTGCTAACGCAAGTTTAGAGCGTGTTGTGGTGGAAGTGTCTCGAAACTTATAATTAAGTATAGACGTTTCCTTTGACATTATTATTAATTATTAGTAGTTAATTAAACAGACCGAGGGTCGCGGGGTGGGTGAAAAATAATACCCGAACCGGCGTTGATCCCGGGTCTAAGTTATAAAAAATATGACGGAATTTGATCGCAGCAAGCCGCACGTGAATGTGGGTACCATCGGCCACGTGGACCATGGAAAAACCACGCTGACCGCGGCTATACTAAATGTTTTAAACAAAACCGGTAACACGGTAAAAATGAAAGATGTCGAGCAGATCGATGCCGCGCCGGAGGAAAAAGAGCGGGGTATTACCATTGCTCTTTCTCATAATGAGTACGAGACCTCTAATCGGCACTATGCTCACATTGATGCTCCGGGGCACGCTGACTACGTCAAGAACATGATCACCGGCGCTGCTCAGATGGACGGCGCAGTTTTGGTGGTAGCGGCTACTGACGGTGTTATGCCGCAAACCCGTGAACACATTCTTTTGGCTCGTCAGGTAGGTGTACCCAAGATCGTGGTATTTTTGAATAAATGCGACATGGTTTCTGATCCTGAGTTGATAGACCTTGTGGAAGAGGAGGTTAGAGAGTTGTTGACCCAGTATGACTATGACGGTGATAACGTACCGGTGGTCCGCGGTTCGGCCCTTAAGGGTGTGGAATCTGAGGACGGTGAAGATGAATGGGGCAAGAAGGTCGTCGAACTGATGGAAGCGATGGATACCTATATTCCTTTGCCGGAGCGTGATACCGATAAGCCGTTCCTGATGCCTATCGAGGATATTTTCTCTATTGAGGGACGAGGTACGGTAGTAACCGGTCGAATTGAACGAGGAAAGGTCAAGGTTGGCGAAGAAGTTGAGATCGTCGGTATGGTAGAGCAAAAAGAAGCCAAAAAGACCACCGTTACCGGAGTGGAAATGTTCAACAAGTCGCTCTCTGAGGGTATGGCCGGAGACAATGCCGGAATTCTTTTGAGGGGTGTCAAAAAAGAAGAGATTCACCGCGGGCAGGTTTTGGCTCACCCGGGAAGCGTTACCCCGCATACCGAGTTTGAAGCTGAGGTATATGTACTGAAAAAAGAAGAGGGTGGTCGACACACCCCGTTCTTCAGTGGCTATAAACCGCAGTTCTATATCCGAACTACTGATGTTACCGGTGAAGTGACTCTTGGCGAGGGTACTGAAATGGTAATGCCCGGTGATACTGTAACTTTCAAGGTGAAATTGACCGCCCCGGTCGCGCTGGAAGAGCAACAAAGATTTGCTGTTCGTGAAGGAGGCAAGACCGTAGGTGCCGGAGTAGTGACTAAGATAGTTAACTAAAAATGACGGAAACATCCAAAAAGCAAAGCACTGTCGGTGGTACCAAACCTGTCGCTGAGTCCAAAACAGCCGGCAAGGCTGCCGGCGAGCCCTCCCGGTTGCGGATCAGAGTGAGAGCTTATGAATACAAAGTTCTTGATCTGTCGGTACAACAGATAATCGATACCGCCCTGCGGTATGAAGTGGAGGTCAGAGGTCCGGTTCCATTACCGACCGAGATAAAGAAATATACCGTTAATCGCTCTACCTTCATCTATAGTAAATCGCGAGAGCAGTTTGAGATGAGGATCCATAAGCGATTGATAGATATTCTGAATCCCAGTCAAAAAGTGATCGAATCGCTTACCAACATCAATCTACCTTCGGGAGTGAGTGTTGATGTCAAGATGGTGTAAGAACTTTTTCCGACTAAGTTCGGACACCCCCTCCTCCTTATCACAAGGAGGAGGGGGTTAGTCGGTTTGGTCAAGGTTTTGAAAAACGCTTCCGGACGCTTTATTTTGGGTAATTTTAATAGGGCACAGCAAGTAAATAACTAACACGGCATAACGGTTTTGTGGACGTTTAACTTCCACAGATCACTGGTCTTATCAGCTGAGAAAATTTGTGGACGTTTAACTTCCACAAGTCCTTGCAAAAACAGAGGTTTGTGGACGTTTAACTTCCACAGATACCGGTTTTGGAAAAGATATGATGCTAAAAAAGAAATAAAGAGTGATTTGGGAATGCGATATTTAAGCCGCATATCATATTTATGTTTGATTTTTTTGTTTTGTTATGTTAAAGTTTTCAACCATAAGAAGCCGGTTTTAGGTTTGCCGGATGAAAGGCTATGCAGAGATGACAATGTTTTAATTGCAGGAGATAAATAATAAATATGAAATTTTTATTAGGACAAAAAGGGCGAATGAGTCAGATCTTTACCGAAGACGGTCGTTCGATCCCGGTTACCGAATTGGCGGTGGAGCCAATGGTGGTAGTTCAGGTTAAAAGGCCGGAAACCGACGGGTACTCGGCTGTTCAGGTCGGATACGGCCGCAAGAAAGAGAGTCGCTCAACTAAAGCCGAGCGCGGACATACCGGAGATCTGGGCAGTTTCCGTTATTTAAGAGAATTTAGAGTACCGGAAGCCGAGCTGGATAGCTGGAAAAAAGGCGACGAGGTAAAGCCGGAGGTGATCTCGGATGGTGATGTGGTTAGCATAACCGCGATCACCAAAGGAAAAGGTTTTCAGGGTGTGGTCAAGCGGCATAATTTTGCCGGAGGGCCGCGAAGCCACGGTCAAAAGCACGGCGAAAGATCCCCGGGTTCAATCGGTTCAATGGGGATAAAACGGGTGATGAAGGGCAAAAAGATGGCCGGTCGTATGGGCGGCGGTCAGGTAACCAGAAAAAAAGCCCAGGTAGTTTACAATCAGCCGGAAGAGGGTAGAGTGATGATAAAAGGCGCAATACCAGGAGTACGTGGCGGTCTGGTTAAAATAATCGGATAATAAAAAACTATGCAAGCGACAGTTTATAATAAAAAGGGCGAGAAAGCAGGCAATATAGATCTTCCGGAAGAGTTGTTTGCCGCTGAATGGAATGCCGATCTGGTGCACCAGGTGGTGGTTTCAATGCAGTCCAATGCTCGCACGCCGGTGGCTCACGCCAAGGGACGCAGCGAAGTAAGCGGTACCGGACGTAAGCCCTGGCGGCAGAAGGGTTCCGGTCGGGCTCGTCACGGCAGTCGCCGCTCACCTATCTGGGTCGGAGGAGGAGTTACTCACGGTCCTTCCAATGAGAAGAATTTTTCTAAAAAGATCAACCGAAAAATGAAAGCCAGAGCTTTGGCTTCGTTGTTGAGCCGTAAATTGGCCGACGGAGAAGTGATATTTGTGGATGATCTGGAATCCGAAGAACCGAAGACCGCTGAGGCCAAAAAGACCCTGGAGGCCTTAAGTGAAGCGGTCGGCGCTCAAGAGTTGAAGGGCTGGCGGGGCAATGCAGCCTGTTTGGCACTACCGATAAGCGAAGAACAGGATCGAAGTATGACCAAAAAAAGCTTTCGCAATCTGGGCCATCTTTCCTTGACCTCGGTCCAGGCACTGAATCCGGTTCGGATACTTGATCATCGTTATTTGATAATTGAGCGTCCGCAGCAGTCCTTGGAATTTTTAACAGCAAGAATAAAATAGTAGTATGGCTTGGTGGAGTAACAAAGAAGAAAATAAACAAAGTTCGGCGGGTTCTAAAGCTCAAACTACCGCCGGGGCGGCTGCCGGTGTGTCTTCGGCCGATGTTATGCTGACCCGATCCGGAAAAGAAGAGGATGTCATTCTTTATCCTCGGATAACCGAAAAAGCGGCCAAAGCGGCGGAAAATAATGTTTATACTTTTAATATACTGCCTCAGGCAACCAAAAAAGATGTTGCTCAGGCAGTCGAGAAAATATATAAGGTGAAACCCGATCGGGTTCGAGTGGTGAATATCCCGTCTAAGACCGTAATGCGTCGTCGACACCGAGGCCGGAAAAGCCGAGGGAAGAAGGCCTATGTGTATTTGAAGCCGGGAGATAGCATTGAATTCATTTAATTAAGCTGAGTATTTATGAAAAAGAATAGACCAACCACGCCATCACGCCGTTTTATGACCTCGGTTTCTTATCGAAAGGTTTTGAGCGGCAGTAAACCTCATCGATCGTTGACCTCCGGTCGCAATCCTGCTCGTGGTCGCAATAATCATGGCCGGATAACCAAACGTTTTCGCGGCGGCGGGCACAAGAAGCGCTACCGTGAGATTGACTTTGGGTATAATAAATTTGATATTCCTTATTCGGTAAAAACAATCGAGTACGACCCGTTTCGCTCCGGTTTTATCGGCCGGGTGGCTTATGCCGACGGAGAACAGCGTTATGTACTTCTTCCTCAGAAGGTTCAACCCGGAGAGGTGTTGATTAATTCCCGCGAGGCTGAACTAAAGACCGGTAACCGACTGCCGGTGGGAGAGATGCCTATCGGTACCTTAGTTTATAATGTCGAGTTAAAACCGGGCGGGGGAGCCAAAATAGTGCGTTCCGCCGGTTCTACCGCTGAAGTAGTGGCTAAGGACGGTGGTTATGTTAATTTGAAACTGCCCTCGACCGAGATAAGAAAAGTGCCGGAAAATTCATGGGCTACGGTCGGCGAGGTGTCCAATCGCGAGCATGGTCGGGTGGTACTCGGAAAGGCGGGACGTTCACGTTGGCTGAGTCGCCGTCCTAAAGTGCGAGGCAGTGCTATGAACCCGGTAGATCACCCGTACGGCGGCGGAGAAGGCCGTGCCGGACGCGGAATGAAGCGCGAAAAGACCAAATGGGGTCAACATGTCGGCAAGCGGCAGAAAACCCGCAAACCCAAGAAATACTCTAACAGTTTGATAGTCAAACGTCGTCGGGTCGGAAAGAAACGATAGCCCGAATCAATAATAATATTCTCAATAAACCCCTCCTCTTGTCAGAGGAGGGGTTTAAAAATGTGTAGAATCGAAAAAACAATTGGTACCGTTCTGTGGAAGTTAAACGTCCACAGAGTTGGCGGTTTCATAAAAGAAGAAG
>CAYLYL010000036.1:0-8385 GCA_964388095.1 uncultured Candidatus Saccharibacteria bacterium
GGACTGGAAATGGATAATTCCGCGGCTGGGGCGGTGGGTGGATATGGAAAACGCTTACCGCACTATGGATCCCGACTATATTGAGTCGGTATGGTGGGCCTTTAAGACCCTCTATGAAAAGGATCGGGTGTATAAAAGCTTCAAATCAATGTATCTCTGTCCTCGTTGCGAGACCACCCTTTCCAATATGGAGGTGAGCGGCGGTTATGCCGAGATCAAAGACCTTTCGGTGATCGCCAAATTCCGGCTGGAAGACGAGCCAAACACCTCGTTACTGGCCTGGACCACCACTCCCTGGACCTTGCCCGGCAATACCGCCTTGGCGGTAGGTTCGAAGCTGGATTACGTGGTAGTGGAGAAGCCGGACGAGAGTTCAGGTTCGCCGGTACGCTTTATTGTGGCGCAAGACAAACTGCAGGAAATATTCGGCGAAGACAGTTACGAGGTGGTAAAAACCGTCAAAGGGAGCGATCTGGTCGGCAAGAAATATACTCCGCTTTTTGACTACTATGCCGAACAGGAAGAGCTGGAAAACCGCGAGAACGGCTGGCAGGTTTATCCGGCCGAGTTCGTGACCACCGAAGAAGGAACCGGCATAGTTCACATCGCACCGGCTTTTGGTCAGGATGACTTTGATCTGGCTCGGGAACACCGGCTGCCCTTCATTCAGCATGTTGACTTTCAGGGCAGGTTCCGGCCGGAGGTCAAAGACCTGGCCGGTTTGTCGGTTAAACCTCAAGAGGATCCGATGTCCACCGACGTGCAAGTGGTCAAGCTGCTGGCCGGCAAAGACCTCTTGTTTGCCAAAGAAAAGATAACTCACTCTTATCCTCATTGCTGGCGCTGCGATACCCCGCTTTTGAACTATGCCACCGATTCCTGGTTTGTTCAGGTTTCTGATCTGCGGGAAAGATTGGTGGCCGAGAACAAGAAGATCGGCTGGGTACCGGAACATGTCGGCAGCAGCCGGTTCGGCAACTGGTTGGCCGAGGCGCGTGATTGGCCGATCTCGCGTAGCCGGTTCTGGGGCGCTCCGCTGCCGGTCTGGCAATGTTTTGATTGCGGAGAGATAAAAACGGTCGGCTCGGTAGAAGAGCTAAAAGACACTCCTTCCAATAAATACTGGATAATGCGTCACGGAGAGGCCGAGAACAATACCGAAGACGTGATGAGCGCCGACCCCGAGCATCCTCATCATCTGACCGAAAAGGGGCGTCAGCAGGCGCAAAGCTCGGCCTCGGCCTTTCAGGAGAAGCCAGATCTTATCATTGTTTCGGATTTCGTTCGTACCAGAGAGACCGCCGAACTGGCGGCCGAGGAGCTGGGGGTGGATGCCGAGAATATCATTACCGATGTTCGTCTGCGCGAACTTAACTTCGGCGCTATGCATTTGAGGCCGGTCGAAGATTATTTCAATTATTATCCCGACTGGAGTGTCGGTTTTGACAAGAGATTACCTGAGGGCGAGAGTTATTCCGATGTTCGGGTACGGCTCGGTGAGTTGTTGTATGAACTGGAAGAGAAATACCAAAACAAAAAAATACTTCTGGTTACTCATCATACACCGACCTGGCTGTTGCTTGCGGTGGCACAGGGTCTTACTAAAGAACAAGCGGTACAGATGCGCGGTCAGCAAAGAACCTTCTTTGAAAATGCCGAGATCAGAGAGTTGCCGTTTACTCGGCTGCCGCATAATGAAAATTATGAACTTGATCTGCACCGGCCGTATATTGATGAAGTGAATATTGCTTGCCGTTGCGGCGGCCGGATGAGCCGGGTCGAGGAGGTGTTTGATTGTTGGTTTGAATCCGGATCGATGCCGTTTGCTTCTCATCACTATCCTTTTTCTCGAGAAACCTTTGATCCTTCCAAGCAAAACGGTTTTCCGGCTGATTTCATTTCCGAGGGGCTGGATCAAACCCGCGGCTGGTTCAACACTTTGCTGGTTCTCTCGGTCTCTCTTTTTGATCGAACTCCCTATCGCCAGGTAGTGGTCAACGGGACGGTTTTGGCACCGGATGGAACCAAGATCTCTAAGCGGAAAAAGAATTACCCCGATCCTATGGAGCTTGTTAATCGCTTCGGAGCCGATGCCGTACGTTATGCTTTAATGACCTCGCCGGTGGTTCGGGCCGAAGACCTGGCTTTTTCCGAACAGATGGTAGATGAGGTTTCCAAAAAAGTTACCGGCCGTCTTTTTAATGTACTTTCTTTTTGGGAAATGTATGCCGAAGGGGAACAGATAAGTTCTTCTTATCGAGAACCTTCCAATGTTCTGGACCGCTGGATGATGGCTCGTCTTAATGAGGTTGGAAGGACAATGACCGAAAATCTGGACAGTTATCGCTTGGATAAAGCAGCGCGTGAAATAGGTGTGTTGGTGGAAGATCTCTCCACTTGGTATTTGCGCCGCTCTCGAGAACGGATCAAACAAGGCGGTGAAGAAGGCCGGGGAGCTATATACTTTCTGACCCGGTCGCTGAGCTGTATCAGTTTTTTGGCGGCTCCTTTTATGCCGTTTTCGGCTGATGATATTTACCGGCGCCTGAAAGTTCATGTACCGGAATTACACAAGCAGGACAGTGTTCATCTGGAAAAATGGCCGGAGTTCGATGAGCCGGAAGATCAGCTGCTTGAGGATATGCAGATGGTGCGGGATCTTATTTCGGAAGCTCTGGAACTCCGTTCCCGCCGGGGTATAAAGGTTCGCCAGCCACTAAAGACTTTGGGGGTAAAACAGTCAGTACCGGCGGGGTACGAGGAGATAATAAAAGAAGAGGTTAACGTTAAAGAAATAAAGACCGATCCTGCACTTGGATCACCGGTTGATCTCGATACTGAAATAACAGCCGAACTGCAGCAGGAAGGTGATATCAGAGAACTGGTCCGGGCGGTTCAGAATCTCCGCAAAAAACTCAACTTACAGCCCTCACAATCGGCCGAGTTGTTGGTGGAAAAAGGTACGGAGCCGCAAGAGCTTTTACAAAAGGCCGAACCGGAACTGAAACAGATCGCCCGAATAGAGAAGGTCACCATTGAATCGGAGCTCTCTTCCGGTCAAACAGTAACTCTTTCCCAAGCAAGTCCGGTGATAGCTTTGCGGGTGATGGAGAACTGATTATGTATTATGGGGTTTGTATTAGGTATTATGGAAAAGAAAGCACAAAGCACAATATCCAATACACAAAGAAAACACAAAACACAAACCTCGAAGTATAAATAAAGCACAAAACACAATCTCCAAAGTACAAATAAAACACAAAGAAAGGATAAAGTGGGAGCAAATTACAAAGCACAAGTAATAAATTTGTAATATCAAAGGTACAAAATTAACCCAACCTCGTTCTCCATCACCGGCCTATGTATCACAAATTCACCACTTCGGCTCTGGTTTTGGCGGTTTATAAAAAAGGAGAAACCGCCTCAGCAGTAGTGTTACTGACCCGTGATTGGGGGCGGGTGGTTGTTTCTGCTCAAGGGCTTCGCAGTATGAAGTCCAAGCTTCGCTATTCATTGACTCAGTTCTCTCGCTGCCGCGTGACCTTGGTCCGGGGGCGAGGCGGTTGGCGTCTGGTCAGCGCCGAGAGCTACGGTAATATTTTTTCCGAACTTCGTGATAAACCGGAAGCCGGAACGAGAGCGGCTCGAGTCATTAATCTCTGCGACAAGTTAATGGACGAAAGCCGTGAAAGTCGCGAGGTATTTGATACCATAAGCACCGGCCTGGATTTTATGCGTTATTTTGCCACTGATGAGGAAATAGCCGGAATTGAACGGATCATTCTGCTGAGGGTTTTGTGGTTGGAAGGGTGGCTTACTCGTAACGGAGTATGTGCCTCTTTTTTAAACATTGGTCAATGGGATAAAGGTTTGGTTCGGGCCGTGAATTCGGTATCCGGTCGGGTTACTCGGGAGATCAATCGTTCGCTGGCTGAAATGGTGTGAGTTTTGGTTTCGCGGCCGCCGGTTAATGGCATTGCCGGGGTAAATTATGTTATGATAACCGTTATATGGTACGACAAAGGAAGCGTCAAATGAATACAGAACAAGAAGGGTCCGATCGCTTGGGAAAAGCGCTGTGGACCTTTTTAATAATCGCTCTGGTTTTTTTCGTTGGCTCGGTTTCCATAGCGGCAGTTACCTTGTTCCGCGGAGAGAATGTTATCAGGGCCGAGAACGTAGAACTGAATATCAACGGCCCGGAAGAGATCACTAGTGGTGAAACTGTTGATTATGAGATCGAGATATTAAATCGAAACCAGGTGCCGTTGAGTGATATATCTTTGGTAATAGAACCGCCGACCCAAGCTAAAAAACCGGAAGATATCAATCAAGATCTCTCGCGGGAACGGGTTACTATAGAAGAAGTTCCGCCCAACGGACGCGCTACTACCGAAACGGAAATGGTGCTTTTTGGAGAAGAGGGTGATGAGCACTTGCTTTCAGCTGCCATTGAATACAGCATTCCGGATGCCACCAATCGTTTTACCAAAGAAAGCGAAAAGACCATCCGGGTCGGGGAGTCGCCGGTTTCCATATCGATCTCGCCTCGCACCGAAGTGCACGCTGATCAGCCGACCAAGCTGGACGTCAACATTAGATCGCGGAGCGATCAGACCACCTCTGATTTGTTAATAACCGGATCTTATCCCGGCGGTTTTGATTTTGTATCTTCTTCCCCAACCCCTGATCACCAACAAGATAAATGGTTAATAGGAACACTGGCGCCGGGCGAGACTACCACTATTACCGTGGAGGGTGTTTTTTCCGGGGGTGGCGGCGAAGAACGTACTCTTAGTTTTTCGGCCGGTTTGCCGGATGATAGCGGTGAGAATATAAGAACTCCGCTGGCTTCGGTGTCTCGAACTGTTTCTTTGCGCCCGCCGCATTTGACCGTTTCTTGGTTGCTGCCGCGGATGACCGACGGCGTGTTGATATCGGAACCGGGGCGGACCATCGAGGGCGAGATAGAGGTGCAAAATAATTTGAATGTTGATCTGCAGGATGCCGAGATCGAATTACAGCTCCCCTGGCAGTTAATAGATCTGGATTCGGTAGAGCTGGAAGACCGAAGAAGAGAACGCTCGGAAGGATATTTTGATCGCGCTTCCGGCAAAGTGGTTTGGAGTTATATGGAAATGGAAGAGCTTGAAGAGCTGTCTGCCGGAGAGACCATTGATTTTCCGTTGGAGTTTTCTTTTATTTCTGATCGTGATCAGTTGAGGGCAATGAGGGCGCCTCATGGCGAATTAAAATTGGAGATGGAAGCTCGCCAGAGCCAAGACCCCGATTTGGCGGGAACAATAAGAGCCGAGGAGGGGGTGGAGGCGGTTTTGTCCACCGATGCGATACTTCAAGCCCGAGGAGTTCATTCTGTGGGAGAGTTTGATAATTTCGGACCGATACCTCCAAGATATGGTGAAGAAACTTCTTATACCGTATTCCTTTCTCTGGGTTCTTCCTTTAACGATCTGGAGGATGTGGAAGTGCGAGCTGAGCTTCCTCCCTATGTTGAATGGGCTGATAAGGTATCCCCGGAAGGAGAGGATGTTACTTATCGTTCGGCTCAACGGGAGATCATTTGGCGCCGTGATAAAGTCAGTGCCGGACGGGGAGTGGAAAGTTCTCATCGCGAGATAGCTTTTCAGGTGGTCTATGAACCCCGTCGTCCTCATCAAGGAGAGCGGGCAACGTTACTGGACAATATCCGTTTGGAAGGCAAAGATGCTTTAACCGGAGAAACAAGGGAGACGCGCACCAAGGGGGTTACTACCGAGATAATCGAGGATCCGGAGTTTGAAAAAGGAGATGAGATCGTAGAATAATGGATTAAAATCTAATACCAACCTATGAGCGAACCTAACTTTTTGCTTCATCAGCCCAACTATCGTCGGCAGATGTGGCTGGCGGTGGTGATGACAGCCGTTGTTGTTTCATTAGCAAGCGGAGGAGGGGTTTATTGGTGGCAACAACAGGAAATGGCCGAGATCAAAGCAGAGTTGTCGGAAGAAGAACCGGCCCAACAAGCGCAGGATCAAGAACAGGAGCAAGAAGAGGGTTCCTTTGGAGAAATAACTGCTGACGATCTGCAAACCGACGGGCAAGCCGTAACAGCTTCTTCGGTAGTGATATCTTCACAACGGGATAAGTTGGAGATAACCGAGCAAAGCGGAGAGGTTGGGGAGTATACCCTCCAAGAATGGCGCCAAGACGCAGCTGGTGACTGGCAACAGCTCTTTCCCGAACCTCCGGCAATCCCCGGCGGGTATTTGTCTCCTGATGATATTAACGAATTTTCGGCCGCTGCGTTGTCACCGGCAGGTGATCGGGTAGCGTTTGCAGTGAATCGCTATGTGGCTGCAACCGACATCTCATTGGTGGGGGTGCTTGACCTGATCTCGCAGGAGATGACCTTGCTGCCGCAAGAAGCTCGCGGAGTAGAAGAAGTTATTTGGTCGCCCTCGGGGCGGCAGTTGGCGTTTGTTCATAATACCGCTCGGGCCCGAGGTGAGGAGTTGTCAATTGCCTCTATAGATGAAGGATCAGAACTTTTTCAAGTCAATGCCGAGAAGCTGGCAAACGCTTTAGGAGCTCAAGATGTTGATGTGCAAAATTTCATGCCCGGTATCAGTGAAGTACGGTGGACCGAAGAAGGGGAACAGATAAAATTTAGCGCCACTTGTCCGGAAGGAGAAGAGATTCAAGCCGTAGTTGATCTGGCGGGAGAGATAGAAATAATTTCTTCCCAAGAAGGATGAAAGTCACCATTTTTTCTTATTGTTTAGTTTTGATCTTGGTGTGAAGGTGCTCAGTTAATCATTTAATGCAATATACTTATGTCAGATCAACAACCATCACTTGATAAACTGGTTTCTCTTTGTAAGCGCCGAGGGTTTATCTATCCCGGCTCCGAAATTTACGGTGGCTTGGGCGGTACTTTTGATTATGGTCCTCTAGGGTTGGCCTTGAAGAATAATCTGCGAGCTCTGTGGTGGAAAATGTTCGTTGATGACCGGCCGGATATGTTCGGTCTGGACTCCAGTGTTTTAAAAAATCCTCGGATCTGGGAGGCCAGTGGTCACGCCACCCAATTCAACGATCCGATCGTTGAAGATACCAAGACCGGTACTCGTTACCGAGCCGACCATTTGTTGGAGGATCATGGGGTGGAGAACGCCGAAGCCATGACTCTCGAAGAGATGACCCGGCTGATCAAAGAGCAAGATATTAAAAGTCCGGCCGGCAACCCGCTCTCCGAGGTCAAGAGTTTCAATATGATGTTTCAAACCCAAGTGGGGGCCAGTGGCGGTGACGGTAATGTGACCTATCTCCAGCCGGAGACGGCTCAAGGTATGTTCGTTAATTTCAAGAATATTTTGGATAGCTTTTATCCTGATCTGCCGTTCGGATTAGCTCAAATGGGCCGGTGTTTTCGCAACGAGATCTCTCCGCGGGAGTTTCTGTTTCGGGTCCGGGAGTTCGAGATCATGGAGTTCGAGTATTTTATTCGGGAAGCTGATTGGCAAGAATTATTCGAGTTCTGGCGACAGGAGTTTTATCGCTGGGCGGAGTTGATCGGGTTGGATCAACAAAAAATTCATGAGTTGGAGGTGTCGAAAGAGGATCTGGCCCATTACTCCAAGCGGACCATTGATTTTGAATACCAATTCAGTTTCGGGACCAAAGAGATCGGGGCGGTGGCTTACCGGACCGATTTCGATCTCAAAAACCATATGGAGCAGTCCGGAGCTGATCTTCGCTATACCGATAAACAAACCGGGGAGCGGTTCATTCCTCATGTTCTGGAGCCGACTTTCGGGCTGGATCGAAATCTACTGGCGGTGATCTCGGAAGCTTACCGCGAAGATGAGGTTGGGGGAGAGGCGCGTAGTTATTTGAATTTCCGACCGGAAGTGGCCCCGGTCCGGGTGGCGGTCTTTCCGCTGTTAAAGAACAAACCGCAGTTGGTAGAGAAGGCGCGAGCGGTTTACGCGGATCTCAAGGTCAAGTTCGGCCGGGTGTGGTTTGATGACCACGGCAACATCGGCAAACGCTACCGCCGCCAGGACGAGATCGGCACCCCGCACACCGTTACTATTGATTTCGACTCCTTGGAAGACGACTCGGTCACCGTCCGCGATCGCAATACCACCGAGCAGGAGCGGGTCAAGATCGATGAACTATTCTCTTATTTGGAGGATAAAGGTCAAAAAAATTTTTAATAACATCAGGATCTTACCGGGATTATTTGTTACATTTATTCCACATAAATACTCTGTGGCGTAAGCCCAAGGTAGTTTATTTCTGCACTATTTTGCTGTAAGAGTTACCGGGTTCTGCCATTCCCGCACTAAATTAGTTTCCCACCCTTTTAGTGCTAAAATT